>WGBJ01000119.1 GCA_015494385.1 Marinosulfonomonas sp. | reverse complement strand
TCACGGGGCTGCGGAAACTGAAATCGGGGAAGAATTTGGTCAGGGCAAGCCGCCCGTCCGATCCGGTGCTAAGGTCTTGTTTTGAATAGACACCGTATTTTTCATTCAGCGCGGCGGGGGTGGTGATCTCGCCGGAAAAGACGCCGTTTTCGTCCGAGACCTGCAATTCATAGGCCGCCAGATCAATCGTGTAGATCGAAAAGGATTTTGACAGCATCGCATATAGCGGCAACACCAGCGCGATCAGCAGGTAGAGCGCGATCACGATCATACCGCCGCGCATGATCAGGTCATCCTTGCTCAGCTTGCCTTTGATCTTGGGGCCATCGGGCAGGGTGTCGGTGATGCTCATCGCGCTACGCCTCTGCCGGTGTGAAAACCATCAGGCGGCTGGCGGGCAGTTCGATCGAAATGTCCCCGCCCTTGGCCAGGTCCAGCCGCCGCACGGCATTGATTGAAAAATCGGCAATCAGTTCCTGTTCGCCGAAAATTTCGTGCTGCAAACGGCAACGCCAGAAGGCGCCCAGAAATTCCATATCCCCCATCCGCACTGTCAGGGTGTTGGCTGTGCCTGCGGGGGTGTCCTTGCCATGCGGGATGATATCCTCGGGCCGGATGGCGGCGATAACACCGGCGCCTTTGGCAAACGAATGGCTGCGGCTGGTCAGGGTGCGCCCGCCGATGGAAACACTGTCGGGGCTGGCGGCTGTGGCTGTGATCTGGTTCATCTCGCCAATGAAATCGGCGACAAACAGGCTGGCCGGTTCGCGGTAAATCTCGGTCGGGGTGCCGACCTGTTCGATCGTGCCCTGATCCATCACCACAATGCGGTCGGCCAGCGCCAGTGCCTCTTCCTGATCATGGGTGACCATCACGGTGGTGACGCCCAGTTTGCGTTGCAGATCCTTGATTTCGTGGCGCAGATAGACCCGCACCTTGGCATCCAGCGCCGACAACGGTTCATCCAGCAGCAGCAATCCGGGGCTGGTGGCAATGGCACGCGCCAGCGCGATGCGCTGTTGCTGGCCGCCGGACAGTTGGGCGGGGTATTTGCTGCCTTGTTCGGGCAGGCCGACCAGTTCCAGCAATTCGGCCACGCGGGCCTTGATTTCGGCTTTGCTGCGGCCGGTGTTTTCCAGACCGAAGGCAATGTTCTTTTCAATCGTCAGGTTGGGGAACAGTGCGTAGGACTGGAACACAATGCCGAAATCCCGCATTGACGGGGGCAGGTTCGACACATCCTTGCCGTCCTGAATAATCGTGCCGCGTGTTTGCAGGTCAAGCCCGGCAATGGCGCGCAACAGGGTGGTTTTGCCACAGCCCGAGGGGCCAAGGAAGCAGACAAGTTCGCCTTCATTGATGTCCAGGGAAATGTCTTTCAGCGCCAGAAAATCGCCAAAGGCTTTCCACAGGTTTCTAATGCTCAGATACACGTTGTCAGCCGGTTTTGTCACGGGGCGGTCCTTGGGTAATATATTGGTATACTTTTGGAAAAGATGCGAAGGGCCGCTGTGGCCCCTCGCAATATTCAAGGTGCTATTTCGGGTCGGATTTGCCGTCATAGCGTTTCTGCCACTCGGCCAGAATGGTGGCACGGTTGTTGGCGGCCCATTCGAAATCATTGTCGATCATCGCATCGACCAGACCTTCGGGGAAATATTCCACCGGCTTGGCCACACCCGGGATGGCAACCACGGCATAGCCCTGATTATACATCTTCATCGCGTCCATCGAGACCGAGAAATCAACCAGCTTTTGCGCAGCTTCCTGATGTGCGGTTCCGGCGATGATCGCGGTTGCTTCCATCTCCCAGCCGACGCCTTCGCTTGGCACGATGATTTCCAGCGGCGCACCGGCAGCCTTGGATTTGGCACCACGGAAGGCAAAGGAAATACCGATCGGGATTTCACCGGCAGCGGCCAGTTTACAAGGCTTTGAGCCGGAGTGGGTATAGCGCGCGATATTTTCATGCAGCGCGTCCATATAGGCCCAGCCGCCTTCCTCGCCGAACATTTGCAGCCAGCTGGAAACATCCAGAAAACCGGTGCCCGATGAATTGGGGTTCGGCATGATGATTTTGCCGGCATATTGCGGATCTGTCAGGTCTTTCCACGATGTTGGCGGGGTCAGACCGGCCTTTTCGGCCTCGACCGTGTTATAGCAAACGGCGGCAACCCAGGCGTCCATGCCAACCCATGCGGGCGGGTTGTCGCTGTCCACGAACTTGGGGTCCAGCTTGTCCACGCCAGCGGGGGCATAGGGTTCCAGCATCCCTTCGGATT
>WGBJ01000118.1 GCA_015494385.1 Marinosulfonomonas sp. | reverse complement strand
GAATATATCGGGGCCGCGCCGGGTGCAGGCGGGCGCCTGTCGGGACAGCCTGATCGGGGTTCGTTTTGTGGACGGGCGCGGCGCGGTTTTGAAAAGCGGCGGGCGGGTGATGAAGAACGTCACCGGCTATGATCTGGTCAAGCTGTTGGCGGGGTCATACGGCACGCTGGGGGTTTTGACGGAAGTGTCGTTCAAGGTGTTGCCGGATGTGGAAACCAGCGCCTGTGTGGCGTTGCATGGATTGGACGACGGGCAAGCGGTGGCGGCAATGGCGCGGGCGCTTGGCTCGCCTTACGAGGTGTCGGGGGCGGCGCATGATGGCGGGCGCACGATGTTGCGGATCGAGGGGTTTGCGGAGTCGGTGGCCTATCGGGCTGGCCGGTTGCGCGAACTGCTGGGCAGATTTGGAGAAGTCGAGGTTCTGGATGATCCGTCGCAAGTCGCGGCTATGTGGCGGGAGGTGCGTGATGTGGCACCGTTCCACAGCCGTGAAGGCGATATGTGGCGGATATCGGTTAAGCCTTCGGATGCACCTGATATGGTGGCCGGACTGGGGGGCGAGGCAGTGGTCTATGACTGGGGCGGCGGGCTGGTTTGGGCTTTGATGGCCAAAGGCACCGACTTGCGGGCGCGGATGGGTGATGTGCGCGGTCATGCAACGCTGGTGCGGGGCAATGGTTTTGCGCGGTTTCATCCCGAGCCTGCGGGGCTGGCAAAGATCAGCGCGGGGATCAGGGCGGAGTTTGATCCGCGCGGGATTCTGAACGCGGGGGTGATGGGATAAATGCAAACCAACTTCACCCCCGAGCAAATGCGCGACCCGAACATTCAGCGCGCCAATGACATCCTGCGGGCCTGTGTGCATTGCGGGTTTTGCACCGCGACCTGTCCTTCCTATCAAGTGCTGGGCGACGAGCTGGACAGCCCGCGCGGGCGGATTTATCTGATCAAGGATATGCTGGAGGAAGGGCGGCCAGCGGATAAAAAGACGGTCGAGCATGTGGACAAATGCCTGTCCTGTCTGGCCTGCATGACGACCTGCCCGTCGGGCGTGCATTACATGCATCTGGTGGATTACGCCCGCAGTTATATCGAGAAGACCTACAAACGCCCCCTGATGGATCGTGCTTTGCGCTGGGTTCTGGCGGCGGTCATTCCTTATCCCAAACGGTTCCGGTTGGCGCTGTTGGGGGCCAAGATCGGTCGGCCGTTTCGCGCGTTGGTGCCGGATGCGCGGCTAAAGGCGATGCTGGAAATGGCGCCCAGGCGCATCCCGTCAATCAGCCGCAATGATGATCCGCAGGTATTTCCGGCCAAAGGCAAGCGCCGCAAACGGGTGGCGCTGCTGACGGGTTGTGCACAAAAGGCGCTGAATACGGATATCAACGATGCCACCATCCGGCTGTTGCGGCGGCTGGGTTGCGAGGTGGTGATTGCCGAGGGCATGGGCTGTTGCGGGGCACTGACGCACCATATGGGCAAGGACAAACAGGCGCATGGATCTGCGGCGGCAAATATCGCGGCGTGGATGCGGGAAGTCAGGGGCGAGGGGCTGGATGCGGTGGTGATCAACACCTCGGGCTGCGGCACCACGGTCAAGGATTACGGGCATATGTTCCGCAATGATCCGCTGGCCGGGGATGCCGCGGTGATTGCGGGGCTGGCGATGGATGTCAGCGAATTGCTGGCCACGCTGGACTTTCCTGAAAGTGCGGCCAAGGACATGCGCGTGGCCTATCACGCGGCCTGTTCGCTGCAACACGGGCAACAGGTGAAAACCCACCCGAAAACCTTGCTGAAACGCGCGGGGTTCGAGGTGGTGGAACCGGCGGACAGTCATTTGTGTTGCGGCTCGGCCGGGACCTATAACCTGATGCAGCCCGAGATTTCCAAAGAGCTGCAGGCCCGCAAGGTGCGCACGCTCGAGGCCAAGGAACCTGATGTGATCGCGGCGGGCAATATCGGCTGTATGATCCAGATTGGCGGGGGCACCGATGTGCCGGTGGTGCATACGGTGGAATTGCTGGACTGGGCGCTGGGTGGGCCAAAACCGCGTGCAATTTCCGAAAACCGGCCTTAATCTCGCCGTAACGGGCCGTTAGAATGCGGCAAGTAACGGAGGAAGTATGCGGTTTTTCTTGAGTGTTCTGGTCTTGCTGGCCGGTTTTGCCTCGGCGGGATATTCCGAGGAGCATAGCGGGTTGCGCAAGATGCTAACCGGCAATGACAGCCGCGGCTGGGAAGCCGTGGGGCGCCTGAATATTGCGGGGGGCAGCATGTGCACGGGTGCGCTGATCGCGCCGGATCTGGTGCTGACTGCAGCGCATTGCATGTTTGACCGCGAAAGCCGCAAACAGGTGGACGCCACCACGATCGAGTTTCTGGCGGGTTGGCGCGCGGGGCGGGCTACGGCCTATGCCAATGTGATACGCGCAGTGGTGCATCCGGATTACACTTACGCGGTTGAATCCAAGGATATTCGGGTGCGCAACGATGTGGCCGTTTTGCAATTGTCGCGGCCAATCCGGAAAACCTCGATCACGCCATTTGCGACCGGCCCAAGACCGCGCAAGGGGGCGATCGTGGGGGTCGTGTCCTATGCGCGTGGTCGCTCGGATTCCCCCTCGATCGAGGAAAGCTGCCGTGTTCTGGCGCGGCAATCGGGCAATCTGATCATGTCCTGCGATGTGAATTTCGGCTCGAGCGGGGCACCGGTGTTCGATATGGAAGGGGACACACCGAAAATCGTGTCAGTTATTTCCGCCATGCAGGAAATGCAGGGTCGAAAGGTTGCGCTTGGAATGTCTCTGGCGGAACCTTTGGCGGTGATTTTGGACATATTGAAAGAAACCGAAGGGCCGTTCCAGAAGGTAACACCGGCTGCGCGCCGGATTATTCTGGAGGGGCCGCTGGATCGCAGCGGTGCAAAATTTGTCCGTCCGTAGTGTGGGCATAAAGGCTGGACGGCTGGCGGGCTATGTGGCCGCCATTGCCGGTTTGCTGGCCGTGTTTGCGCCTGTCGCTGTGCAGGCCGATTCCAGTTTGCGCCGCCTGACCACCCGTGCCGATGTTTTTGGCTGGGAGGCCGTGGGCCGTGTCGATATCGGCTCCGAAGGGTTTTGCACAGGGGTGTTGCTGCGTCCCGATATTGTGCTGACAGCGGCGCATTGTCTGTTCGAAGAAACGGGGGAACGCAACGATCCGACCCGCATTGTTTTCAGGTCGGGATTGCGTGATGGAAAATCGGTGGCCGAACGCAAGGTTGCCCGCGGGGTGGTGCACCCTGCCTATAAATATCAGGGCGAGGACAAGGCACTGCAGGTTCGCTATGATGTTGCGCTTTTGCAATTAGGCAGCCCCATCCCGGCCGCCACGGCCGCGCCTTATCTGGTCCAGTCGTTTGACGGGTTGGGGGACGAAGTTGCCGTGGTTTCCTATGCCCGCGGCCGTGAAAAGGCACTGTCAAAGCAACGGCAGTGCAGCGTTCTGGGCCGGCATGACGGGCTGATTGTGTTCAGTTGCGATGTGACCTTCGGATCATCCGGCGCGCCTGTTTTCGATATGTCGGGCAATCGGGCGCGGATCGTTTCGATTATTTCCAGCGTTGGTCGCTATAACGGACAAAAGGTTTCCTTTGGTATGGAACTGCCTGCGCTGGTTTCCGATTTATATACTGCATTTCGGACCGGCCAAGGTGTTTTGCCCGTTAAATCCGTAACCCCGCGGCGGTTGCAAGTCGGCAGTGGCACGCGCAGTGGCGGTGCAAAATTTGTGCGCCCCTAGGGTCTTGAAACTAAAAACCTCTTTTCTTATCTGAATGTCAGACGGATGCCGTTTATCGGGTCCGGTCTGAAAGACAGCCTGTCCAATTTTTGGAAGGCGCCAAATTTTATCGCTTGAAGAAGGATGAAAAAGCCATGAGAAATCTAGACCTTACACCGCTTTATCGTGCCACAGTCGGGTTTGACCAGATCGCCGATCTGATGGACCGTGTGTTTACCAATGACGCTGGCAAGCAAAGCTACCCCCCCTATAACATCGAAAAAACCGGTGAAGACGCCTGGCGGATCACCATTGCTGTTGCAGGTTTTTCCGATGACGACCTGTCGGTCGAAGTGCGTGAAGGGGCGTTGATCGTCACTGCGCGCAAGTCCGAGGACGACGATGATCGCGTCTATCTGCACCGTGGCATCGCCACCCGCGCGTTTGAACGCCGCTTCCATCTGGCCGAACATGTCCGCGTTGTGGGGGCTGTCCACACCGACGGGATGCTGCATATCGATCTGGTGCGCGAAGTGCCCGAGGCATTGAAACCCCGCAAGATCGAGATTGCTTCCGATCTGCCGGTTGAAGCCAAAGCGGTGGAAAACAAACCGAAGAAAGCCAAAAAGACACACTAGGTCACATACTCATAAAGAGGATTCCCATAGCGGACGAGTTGTGATTCACTTTCTGCACAGAGCAGGAGGTGAACATGGCACGTTTCGATCTGACGGATTTCGAGTGGTCTGTGATCCAACCCTTGC
>WGBJ01000117.1 GCA_015494385.1 Marinosulfonomonas sp. | reverse complement strand
GTCGATTTCCGCGAAAACTACGACGGCATCGTCGTCGAGTCCCTCGAGCAGCGCCTCGGCCGCCTCGGTCAGCCGCGCCTCGGTGTAGCGGGAGGCGGCGGGGTTGTCGCCGTCGATATTGCCGAAATTCCCCTGTCCGTCGACCAGCGGATAGCGCACGTTGAAATCCTGCGCCAGACGCGCCATTGCGTCATAAATCGCGGCATCGCCGTGCGGGTGGTAGTTGCCCATCACATCGCCGGAAATCTTGGCGGATTTGCGAAAGCCCCCCGTCGGATTCAGCTTCAGCTCGCGCATGGCATACAAAATACGCCGGTGCACAGGCTTCAACCCGTCACGGGCATCCGGCAATGCACGGTGCATAATGGTGGACAGGGCATAGGTTAGATACCGGTCACCCAGCGCGTGGCGCAGGGGTTCGGTGATTTCGCCTGTTTTGTTTTTGTTGTCTGAACTCGTGTCACTCATACTGCCCGTGATAACCGCGCCACAGGTCAAGGACAAGAAACAATGGCAACTTTACGCGACGGCCCCGAATCCTGTAGAAAGTGAGTCGCACAAGTAATAAGTTTTTAGGGCCTGCCAGCCCTTGGGGTGGAAAAATGATACGCTTAACTTTATTTTTAGGCGGCTCTATATGGGCCGTCATGGCCTTTGCGCCTGAATTGGACGAACCGGTTTTTACCGAAGTAACACCTGAAACCGCACCCGTTGTGGTGGCCGTGGATCAGCCCGTACCGGCGCCCGCACCAGAAGTGACATCCGTTGCCGTAATCACTCCAATTGAGGTTCTGACACCTGTGGCTTCACCCGAACCCGCAGCAGAACCCGCTGTTGCCGAAGCCGTGGCCGAGGTCATGGCCGAAGTTGAAGCAGAAGCCACCCCCGAACCCGCAGCGGAACCCGAGCGTATCATCTGGTATGTCACCGGTTCGCGCGTGAATGTTCGCGAAGGGCCTTCGACCAATTACACCGTTCTGGGCAAGGTTCTGTATGGCGATGCCGCCGAAGTCATTTCCGACCCCGACGCCGACTGGGTGAAAATCCGCATCGAAGGCGACGGCGTTGAAGGCTATATCGCAAAACGGTTCATGACGGATGTTGATCCGCTGGGGTAGGTAACTACCCCCGTTTGAACGGACCATAAGACGTCATTATCTCGATATCCTCGTCCACGGCCTCGCGCTCGTGTTCCAGAAACTGCGCCACCGCGCCACGAAATCCCTCGTCCGCGATCCAGTGTAGCGAATGGGTGGCGACCGGCAGGTAACCCCGCGCCAGTTTATGTTCGCCCTGCGCGCCTGCCTCGACGCGCGCCAACCCCTGTTCAATCGCAAAATCAATCGCGCGGTAATAGCACAGCTCGAAATGCAGGGCGGGGTGATGCTCGGTGCAGCCCCAGTAACGGCCATAGAGCGTATCCGTGCCGATAAAATTCAGCGCCCCCGCCACCCAGCGGCCGTTCCGCTGGGCCATCACCAGCAAGATGTCGTCGCGCAGGGTCTTTTGGGCAATGTCGAAAAACGCGCGGGTCAGATAGGGCGTGCCCCATTTGCGTGCGCCGGTGTCCTGATAGAATTCCCAAAAGGCGGCCATGTGCCCGGGCGTGATCTGATCCCCTGTCAGCATATGGATCGTGCCGCCAAAATCCTGCGCCTGTCGCCGTTCGCGGCGCAGGTTCTTGCGCTTGCGTGATGACAGCGAGGCAAGGAAATCGTCAAAGCTCCCGTACCCGTCATTGACCCAGTGAAATTGCGACCCCGTCCGGTGCATCAGCCCCATCGCCTTGCCCGCTTCGGCCTCGGCTTGGGTGCAGAAGGTGACGTGCAGCGATGACAGCCCGTTTTCCGCCGCCAGTTGCACCGCCCCCTGTATCAGCGCCGCCTGTCCCACCTCTGTAAACCCGTCGCGCACCAACAACCGGTGCCCTGTGACCGGCGTAAACGGCACCGCGATTTGCAGTTTCGGATAATACCGCCCGCCGGCCCGCATATAGGCGTCGGCCCAACTGTGGTCG
>WGBJ01000116.1 GCA_015494385.1 Marinosulfonomonas sp. | reverse complement strand
GGGCGTTCTTTTTGGTCACATAGAAGTGGCCGGTGCCCGCAGTCGAGTTCAGGCGGATTTTGATTGTGGTTGGCTTCGCCATGATAGTGCTCCTAAAGCGGGTGGGCAGAGTGCGCCCGAATGAATCCTAGAAGCCTGCCTTTTAACGCCCGTGTCCCCCGAGTCAACAACAATCCGCTGAAAATCGGCTTGTGGTCGGGAAGTATGCCCGTCCTGCCGGAAACACCGGCATTATGAGGGGAAATGATCGCGCGGACGGCCTGTAAGCCGGATTTTGTCCAAGACGGGTTTCCCCGTCTCTGGATGACCATTCCTCTGCGCCTGCTGTTACCAACAGGCTCTAGCTGCCAACCCGGACCGCCGATCCAAAACAGATCCGGGCATGCGCCCCTGCGGTCCCTATTTGGCATTGCTCCCGGTGGGGCTTGCCGTGCCACTGTTGTTGCCAACAGTGCGGTGGTCTCTTACACCGCCGTTTCACCCTTACCCCGGATCATGTCCGGGGCGGTCTGTTTTCTGTGGCGCTTTCCCTCGGGTTTCCCCGGCCGGGCGTTACCCGGCACCGTCGTTTTGTGGAGTCCGGACTTTCCTCGCGGCACAGGGCCGCGCGGCCATCCAGCCATCCGCGCAACTGTGATTTAGGAGGTCAGGGGCAATTGGTCAACGGGGTAGCGTGTGGCAAGGTCATGCGCCATCGCCAGATCCAGATCATCCAGCGGCCCCGATGCCCAGGGCCGGAACCGCAGACGAAAGGCCTTCAGAAGAATTTCCTCGTCGCTTTCCGCCGTCATTCCGAAGGCCTGCAACATATCCACTAAACCGGTTTTATCGAAGGGTTTTGAAACCGGATTTGGCCAGACCGAAAATCCGCCCAGCGCCAGCCGCCGCCAGTCAAACCGCAAGCCCGGATCAATCTTGCGCCCCGGGGCCATGTCGGAATGGCCGATGATGCGTTCCGGCTGGATCGCCCAGCGGCGCATGATGTCATGCAACAGCCGCTCAAGCGCCAGCATCTGCGGTTCGGGGAAAGGGGCAAAGCCGGTGTTGGCGATTTCGATACCGATCGAGCGCGAGTTCACATCCGTGACGCCCCCCCATTGCCCCGCGCCAGCATGCCAGGCACGCATTTCCTCGGCCACCAGCGAGAACACCTCGCCCGTCTCGGAAATCAGATAATGGGCCGAGACCTCGGGCTCGGGCGCACTTAGCCGCTCAAGCGCCGCTGTGGCGCTGTCCATTGCGGTATAGTGCAAAACCACCATGTCGGGGATTGCGCCATCGCGGCGCTCCCCGAAATTGGGTGACGGGTGCGGGGTGGGCTTCACCCCTGCCCTCAGCCGCCGCTACGGGCGGTGCGGAAGGGGCGTGGATCCCAGGAACAGGCAAAGCCATCACCATCAGGGTCCAGCCCTTTGGGATCACGTTTCGGTCCGCCGGATTTCAAAAATGCCTCTTGCGCCAGATCGGGCGAGGGGAATTTCTGGCAATTGCGGTTGTAACGGGCCTGCGCAAAGATTTTCGAGCGACTATAGACCGGCTGCCCGACATTGTTCGTTGTCGACAGCGCATATTTAACAATGTTCGGACCGGAATAATGCCCGCCGGTTGGCACGGCTGTGGGTTCGATCACCACATATTCGGCCCGCTGGCGTTCCAGCCGCTCGCGGTCGCTTTCAATCGTTTCGCGCGAGGCAACGGCACCGAAATCCTGCTCGTCGGAAATACCGGTTTTGTTATTGGTGGTCGGGGCAGATGGCCCGGCCGAGGCCGTCTGGGTCTGGGTCGAGGCAGGCGGTTGCGCAGCAGGAGGAGTTTGCACTGCTTCATCCGAGATCGCATCCTGCGGCGGCACGGCCTGCTGGCGCAGCTCGGCCTCGCGGCGGGCGCGTTGCACTTCGTAGCTGTCGTAATTACTGAATCCGACACCGGAATTCGTGTCCTCGGGCACACAGGCCGTCAGGGCCAGTGCCGCAGCCACCGGAATAAAAAACCGCATCGAAAACCCCTTTTCCTTGGTCGTATCCATCCTTACTACCACCATTTGGACGGTTTGGAAACAAATCCGGCCGCCTGCTCCAGCGCATAGGCAACATTTAGCAGATCACCTTCTTCCCACGGACGGCCAATCAGTTGCAGACCCAGGGGCAGCCCCTGCTTGTCCAGACCGGCGGGAACCGTGATGCCGGGAAGGCCGGCAAGGTTCACCGTGACGGTGAACACATCGTTCAGATACATCTGCACCGGATCGGCATCGGCCATTTCACCCAGACCGAAAGCGGCTGATGGTGTGGCCGGTGTCAGGATCGCATCGACGCCCTCGGCAAACACCTGTTCAAAGTCGCGCTTGATCAGGGTGCGCACGCGGCGGGCGCGGTTGTAATAGGCGTCATAGAAACCGGCGGACAGCACATAGGTGCCGACCATCACGCGGCGCTGCACCTCGTGACCGAACCCTTCGGCGCGGGTTTTTTCGTACATGTCGTCGATGCCCTCACCCGCCGCCAGCGTGGCGCGGTGGCCATAGCGCACACCGTCATAGCGGGCCAGATTGGAGGAGGCTTCGGCCGGGGCAATCACATAATAGGCGGGCAGCGCGTATTTGGTGTGCGGTAGCGAGATGTCGACGATTTCAGCGCCTGCGTCTTTCAGCATCGCGGTGCCGTCTTCCCACAGTTTCGAAATCTCCTCGGGCATACCGTCCATGCGGTATTCCTTTGGAATCCCTATCTTTTTGCCCTTGATGTCGCCTGTCAGTGCGGCCTCGAAATTGGGCACCGGCAGATCGGCACTGGTGGAATCCAGCGGATCGTGCCCTGCCATTGCTTCCAGCATGATCGCCGCATCGCGCACGGATTTGGTCATCGGGCCGGCCTGATCCAGAGACGAGGCAAAGGCCACAACCCCCCAGCGCGAGCAGCGCCCGTAGGTGGGTTTGATGCCGGTGATGCCGGTAAAGGCGGCGGGCTGGCGGATGGAACCGCCCGTGTCGGTGCCGGTTGCGCCAAGGCACAGATCGGCGGCGACAGCAGCAGCCGAGCCCCCCGAAGAGCCACCCGGTGTCAGCGGCGCATCATCATTGCCACGGCGCCACGGATTGACCACATCGCCATAAGTCGAGGTTTCGTTTGAACTGCCCATGGCGAATTCGTCCATGTTCAGTTTGCCCAGCATCACCGCGCCATTGTCCCATAGTTGCTGGGTGATGGTGCTTTCGTATTCCGGCTTGAACCCTTCCAGAATGGCGGAACCGGCTTGGCTTGGCACACCCTTGGTGCAGAACAGATCCTTAATGCCCAGCGGGATGCCGCACATCGCGGGTGCATCGCCGGATTTCAGCCGCGCATCCGCCGCTTTGGCCTGTTCACGGGATATTTCAGGGGTGTTGTGAACGAAAGCATTCAGGGCGTTTGACCCTTCAATTGCCGACAGGCAGCTTTCGGTCAGTTCAACAGCGGTGACGTCGCCTTTGTGCAGCAAATCGCGGGCCTCGGCGATGGTCAGTTTGTTCAGATCGGTCATATCGCTTACTCCACCACTTTGGGCACGGCAAAGAACCCTTCGCGGGCGTCCGGTGCATTGGCGAGGATTTTTACCTGCTGGTTGCCGTCTGTCACCACATCCTCGCGCCGTTTCAGGCGTTGCGGGGTGACGGATGTCATCGGCTCCACCCCTTCCACATCCACTTCGTTCAACTGTTCGATAAAGCCAAGGATGGCGTTGAATTCCTCGGCCAGTGCTGGCAGGGCCTCGTCCTTGACCCTGATACGGGCCAGATGCGCCACGCGGGCGGCGGTTTCCTTGTCGATCGACATCAAAGGGTCTCCGGATAAATGCTGTTTGGAATAGGCTTTAGCGCCCGTGGGCGGGGGCTGCAAGGCTGTGCGCCATTTCGGCGGCGGTTTTTGTGGCTATGCCGGAGCCTCCGGCGGGGATATTTTGGCCAAGAAGAAGATCAGGCGCGGCGGGATTGGAAGAAATCCTTGAGCAGGGCTTCGGATTCACCGGCGGCGATGCCATCGTAGATTTCGGGCACATGATGGGCCTGCGGGTGGGTGAAGATGCGCGGGCCATGATTGACGCCGCCGGATTTGGGATCGGACGCACCAAAATACAGGCGGCGGATGCGGGCGGCGGATATGGCCATGGCGCACATCGGGCAAGGCTCAAGCGTGACATAGAGGTCATAGCCGGTCAGCCGCTCGGACCCAAGCGCCGCACAGGCGGCGCGGATAGCGAGGATTTCGGCGTGGGCTGTGGGGTCATTCATTTCGCGGGTGCGGTTGCCGGTTCGGGCGATGATCTTGCCATCCGGCGCGATGATCACCGCGCCAACGGGGACTTCGCCACGCGCGGCGGCGGCTTTGGCCTGTTGCAAGGCGGCGTCCATATGGCTGGTAAATTCGCTCATGCCCTATGGTTTGCCCTGTGGCAGGAGTTTTGCCAAGCCGCTTTTCATTTCAGGACATGCGGGTTAAGGCAAGGCATGGAAAACGAAACACCCAAAGGCGAGCGGATCGCCAAAGTTATGGCCCGTGCGGGCCTTGCATCGCGGCGCGAGGCCGAGCGGATGATCGCCGCCGGTCGCGTCACTGTAAACGGCAAGCGGATCGACAGCCCGGCCCTGAACGTCACCCCTGCGGATAATATCGTGGTAGATGGCAAGGACGTGGGCGAACCCGAGGCACCGCGCCTGTGGCTCTATCACAAGCCAATCGGGCTGGTCACAACCGAGCGCGACGAAAAGGGCCGCGATACGGTGTTTGCATCCCTGCCCGACGAATTGCCGCGGGTGGTCAGTGTCGGCCGTCTGGACATCAATTCCGAAGGCTTGCTGCTGTTGACCAATGACGGCGGCATCAAGCGCAAGCTGGAACTGCCCAGCACCGGCTGGCTGCGCCGCTATCGGGTGCGGGTGAATGGCAGGCCAAGCGATAAAATGCTGGAGCCAC
>WGBJ01000115.1 GCA_015494385.1 Marinosulfonomonas sp. | reverse complement strand
GGGCTGGGTCGAGGAAACCTCGCCGTTGTTTGACGCGCGGGAATATGATGCCGTGGTGTCCTCGGGCGAAAATGTCACCGCCGGTCTGATGGCGCTGATCCTGCAGGAAATGGACGTGCCCGCCCGCAGTTGGCAGGGCTGGCAGGTGCCGCTGAAAACCAATTCGGTGCATTCGGCCGCCCGGATCGAGGAAATCCCGACCGACAACATCAACACCAAATTTGCCGAGGGCATGAAGGTGGCCGTAGTTGCCGGTTTTCAGGGCGTCAGCCCCGAGGGGCGCATCACCACGCTGGGCCGTGGCGGGTCCGACACCACAGCCGTGGCCTTTGCCGCTGCTTTTGATGCCGAACGTTGCGATATCTACACCGACGTTGACGGCGTCTATACCACCGATCCGCGGATCGAGGACAAGGCCCGCAAACTGGACAAGATCGCGTTCGAGGAAATGCTGGAACTGGCGTCGCTGGGTGCCAAGGTTCTGCAAACCCGTTCGGTGGAACTGGCGATGCGGTTTGGCGTGCGCCTGCGGGTGCTCAGTTCATTCGAAGAACAATCAGATGACGCAGGCACTTTGGTCTGCCCCGAGGAGGAAATCATGGAAAGCAATGTCGTTGCCGGAGTCGCCTATCAACGTGACGAGGCCAAGATGACCCTTATTTCGGTCGCCGACCGCCCCGGCATCGCCGCCGCCATTTTCGTGCCGCTGTCCGAGGCTGGCGTGAATGTGGACATGATCGTGCAGAATATTTCCGAAGAGGGGCGCACGGATATGACCTTTTCATGCCCCGTCGATCAGGTCGCTCGCGCCGAAAAGGCGATGGCCGAGGCCAAAGCCAGCGGCGAGATCAATTTCCACGATCTGCTGGCCGATACGGACGTGGCCAAGGTTTCGGTCGTGGGCATCGGTATGCGCAGCCACACCGGCGTTGCCGCCAAAATGTTCGAGGTTCTGGCGGACGAAGGCATCAACATCAAGGTGATCACAACCTCGGAAATCAAGATTTCGGTGCTGGTCGATCGCAAATACATGGAGCTGGCCGTGCAGGCGCTGCATGATGCGTTTGAACTGGACAAGGTTGGGTGATTTGGCGGGGGTGTAGGGAACGATTTGCAACAGGCAACCACACCATCACCAAATAGAGATTCGACAAGCTCCATAGCCATATGACACGCCCTGCCCCACCCTTTCGTTGCTAGATTGCTGCGATTTAGTGGGGTTTATAAGGTCACTTCATCCATTTTTGGCTTACTCCTTTTTTGCGGGCCGAATTGTCTTCCATAGTTTGTTTACAGCGTCTGGCTCCAACAAGCTTGCTATGGCTGCAGTTGTAAGCATTGGCCATAGGACCCCAATAAACAAGGTAGTCAACCAGTAAGGGTTTTGGTTGAATCTTCTATCTGGGTTCCAGAAATTTGAATGTTCGCCACTCAGGATAAAGTACGAAAATGCCAAATACAAAATGGCCATCATTATAAAGAACTTTAGAGGCTCAAGTTCCTTTTTGGACAATAGTTTCAGAAAAACGAGCAAGCGCCTTGCCAGCAGAGCAAATAACACCACGCCACATAAAATGAAGTATCCAAAAACAAAAACCATATACTCCACAAAGGCATTTGCGTGGTTATGATATTTTGTGGAGAAAAGCATGCGTTGCCCGTCATGATAAAAATTGTAGTCGGAAAAATATGAAAACAGTGTCATTGGAAACAATGACCACCCGGGCAAATGTAAAGCATAGACAATAAACCAGAGCAGGATAATAAACCGATACAGTCGCTGGTATTTACTTTTTATCATGGGGGATGGCTGGATGAATGGTTTTTCACACAATCAGCCTAGCAGTATCCTAAACTTGTTCAAGTGCTGGTCTAGCAATGTATCTTCAAAAGCAAACCACCACCTTTCTCAACATCAGTTATTGCGTTTGAACTGGACAAGGTTGGATGATTTGGCGGGGGTGACGAAATCACCCACCCCTTCAAACCCGTTTTGACACCCCGTTAACCGAAAACATATGGAACTTGCGTGCCCGACACGGCATGATGTGTTCAAATGGGACACATACGGTTGAATCACCCGAACGGGGGCGCGCATGACTGACAGCACCAAAAGCAAAAGCCGCACCCTGCTGGGGCGTCTGCGCGAAGCCTTGGCAGGCGAGGGCGAAGGGCAGGAACGGCTGGACCGGATCACCCAGATCATCGCGGAATCGATGGAATGCGAGGTGTGCTCGATCTATCTGTTTCGCGACGATGAAACGCTGGAGCTGTGCGCCACACAAGGCTTGAACCCCGAATCCGTTCACCAGACACGTATGCGGCTGGGCGAAGGGCTGGTGGGGCGCGTGGCCAAAACCTCGCATGTGGTGAACACGGCGGATGCGCCCTCGTCGCGCGGATTCCGTTTTATGCCCGAAACCGGCGAAGAGGTTTTTCCGTCCTTTCTGGGCGTACCGATCCAGCGGCTGGGCGAACGGCTGGGCGTGCTGGTGGTGCAATCGCGCGAGGCGCGCAAATTCACCGATGACGAGGTTTACGCGCTGGAAGTCGTCGCAATGGTGGTTGCCGAGATGACCGAACTGGGTGCCTTTGTTGGCGAAGGTGCGGCCCTGTCGGCCCGTCACCAGCAACCGGTGCTGTTTCGCGGTGGTGTGGGGCAGGAAGGCGCGGGTATGGGGCATGTCTACCTGCACGAACCGCGCGTGGTTGTGACCAACCCGATTGCCGATGACCCCCACGCCGAACTGGCCCGCCTGCACGATGCGGTTGATGCGTTGCGCGTGTCGGTTGACGACATGCTGGCCACAGCCGGCAACGGATCGGGCACCGGTCACAAGGAACAGATGCAGGTTCTGGAAACCTACCGGATGTTTGCCAATTCCAAGGGCTGGATGCGCCGGATGGAAGAGGACATCGCCCGCGGCCTGTCAGCCGAGGCCGCCGTGGAAAAGGAACAATCCGCCGCCCGCACCCGCATGGCGCAGGTAACCGACGCCTACCTGCGCGAACGGCTGCACGACCTGGATGATCTATCGAACCGTCTGTTGCGGATTCTGACCGGTCAGGGGAACAACACCGGTGCGGAAATGCCCGACGATCCGGTTCTGGTGGCCCGCAACATCGGCCCGGCCGAATTGCTGGAATACGGGCGCAAACTGCGCGGCATTGTGCTTGAGGAAGGGTCGGTCGGCAGCCACGCTGCCATCGTCGCCCGTGCGCTGGCGATCCCGCTGGTGATCCACGCCGAACGCATCACGACCGAAGCCCTGAATGGCGATCCAATCATGGTTGATGGCGATCAGGGCATCGTGCACCTGCGCCCCGATGAAACCGTGGTCGAGGCCTTCAAAGACAAAATCGCGATGCTGGCCAAGGAACAGGAACGCTATGCCTCGATCCGCGACAAGCCTGCAGAAACGCTGGATGGCAAGGTCATTACCCTGTCGATGAACGCCGGTCTGATTGCCGATCTGCCGTCACTGGAAAGCTCCGGCGCCGAGGGGGTGGGGCTGTTTCGCACAGAATTGCAATTCCTGATCCGCAACAAAATGCCAAAACGCGCCGAACTGGCCGCGCTATATACCCGCGTGATCGAGGCCGCCAAAGGCCAGCGCGTGGTGTTTCGCACGCTTGATGTCGGCTCGGACAAGGTGCTGCCCTATATGAAGCCACAGGACGAGCCGAACCCCGCCCTTGGCTGGCGCGCTATACGCGTAGGTCTGGACAAACCCGGCGTGATGCGGATGCAATTGCAGGCCCTGATCCGCGCAAGTAACGGCAAGCCACTGACCATTATGTTCCCGTTCATCGCCCAATTCGAAGAATACAGAGCCGCGCGAGCGTTACTGGAACGGGAATTGCAACGCGAAGAGCGGCTGGGCCACCCCGTACCCGGCAAGATCGAGGTTGGCGCCATGCTGGAAACCCCGTCTCTGGCTTTTGCCCCGCGCAAGTTTTTCGAGGAGGTGGATTTCATTTCGATTGGCGGCAACGATCTGAAACAGTTTTTCTTTGCAGCGGATCGCGAAAACGAACGTGTCCGCAAGCGTTATGACACGCTGAACGTCAGCTTCCTGAGCCTGATCGAGCGGATCGTGGAGCGCTGCGATGAAACCGGCACGCCTGTATCCTTTTGTGGCGAAGATGCCGGCCGGCCGATCGAGGCCCTGTGTTTCGCCGCAATGGGCCTGCGTGCCCTGTCCATGCGCCCGGCCTCGATCGGGCCGGTCAAAAGCCTGCTGCGCCGTGCCAATCTGGATCAGGTCAAAGCCGTGATCGACGAGGCCCGCGCCCGTGGCGACCAATCCGTGCGCCCGGCAATCATGGGCTGGCTGCGCGGTCGCTGACAGTATGGAAAACACCGCAATCCTGATCGCTGTTGCCCTGACCGCTGCCCTTATGGTCTGGCCCCGCCTGTCGCAATCGACAGGCTGGCGGGCGATGGTCACGCCACTGGCCTCGATTATCGGCAGCGGGTTTCTGGTGCTGGGGCCGATCCTGAACGATTCATTCGGCATGTTCGCCCCCTTGATGATGTTGGTGCTGTGCGGCGTCGCCTATCTGTTCGGCCACGCCATCCGCTTTAATATCGCGACAATAGAATCCAGTGCCGAACGCCCGCTTGCGGCGCACCGGCTGGAAACCCTGTCCAGTTGGTTGCTGTCCTTTGCCTATGTGATTTCGGTGGCCTACTACCTGAACCTGCTGGGCGCCTTCGGCATGCGCCTGACCCCGTGGAACACCCCGTTCAACGCCCGTCTGTTAACCACGGCTGTATTTTTGTTCATCCTGTTCACCGGCTGGACCCGCGGGTTTTCGGCACTGGAACGGCTGGAACAATTCAGCGTCGGCCTGAAACTGGCCATCATCGCCGGATTGCTGGTTGGTATGGGGTTCTATTTTGCCGACCGGGCCACCGAGGGCGCACTGCTGCTGAACCCGCCGACGATCACCGGCTGGCCCGCCCTGACACTGGCTTTCGGGTTGCTGATCACCGTGCAGGGGTTCGAAACCTCGCGCTATCTGGGCGATACCTATGACGCCCCCACCCGCATCCGCTCGATGAAACAGGCACAGTGGCTGTCGACGCTGATCTATATCGTTTACATTGTATTATTGGCCTATGTCTTTGCCCCCGACGCGCTGGAGCTGAGCGAAACCGCCATCATCGACATGATGGTCATTGTCGCGCCGATCCTGCCGTTTCTGCTGATCATTGCCGCGCTTGCGGCCCAGTTCAGCGCCGCCATTGCGGATACATCCGGCGCCGGCGGCCTGATCGAGGAACTGACCCGCCACCGCCTGAAACCCCGCGATGCCTATGCGGTTCTGGTGGCCGTCGGATTGCTGATGACATGGGCGGCGGATGTGTTCCAGATCATCGCCTACGCCTCGCGGGCCTTTGCGCTGTATTACGCTGTGCAGGCCAGCATCGCCGCCGTCACTGCCGCCAAAACCCCGCGTCTGCACCGTGCCAAATGGTTCTACGGGGCATTGGCCATACTGGGCTTTGCCATCGCCATCTTTGGCCGTGCCGTCGAGGGGGGTTAACCCCTCTTTCTTCTTGCCAGAAAATACCTGCGCCGCAGGCATCTGCGCCCCGACAGGGGCGCGCGGGGTGATGCGCGCCAGCGCAGCACAACCCCTTCCCAAAGCAGAATCCAGCAGATAGGTATTGCCACAAAACACCCACATTGAACCGGAGCCTTCCCATGTCCGAAACCCTTGC
>WGBJ01000114.1 GCA_015494385.1 Marinosulfonomonas sp. | reverse complement strand
CAATGTTACCGATGCGGAAATGCAGGCGGCAACCGGGGTGACTGGTGTATTGGGCTTCTTTTACCTGCCGACTTCACCCGCCCAGCAGGAAGGCTGGTTCAATCAGGGCGGAGTAGGTTGGGATCAGGGCAATACGAATGGCGGACTGGAGCAGGGCGGCTTCGGTTTCATCACGATGGTACACGAGCTGGGTCACGCTCTGGGGCTGTCGCACCCTCATGATGCTTCGGGCAGCTCTACTGTTTTGCCTGGTGTTTCAAACAGCGGCGACATTGGCATCAACGGATATAACCAGGGCGTCTATACCGTGATGTCCTATAACGACGGACTGGTTTCAAACTATTTGTCCCCGTCCAGTACGCCCGGATACGGCTGGCAAGGCGGCCCCATGGCGTTCGATATTTATGCCATCCAGCAGATATACGGCGCCAATATGACGTTTCACACCGGTGATGACACCTATGTTTTGCCCGACGCCAATGCGACCGGCACGTATTATTCCGCGATATGGGATGCCGGCGGCACCGACGAAATGGTCTATAACGGCACAAGAGATGCCGTGATTGATTTGAACGCTGCAACCATCCAGAACGATGACCCCTATGCAGGTGGCTGGATCTCATCCGCTGCGGGCATTTATGGCGGTTATACCATTGCCAACGGCGTCATGATCGAAAACGCTTCTGGCGGCAGCGGGAACGACAGGATTGTTGGCAACGAAGGTGCAAATGTTATGCAAGGCAATGCCGGCAACGATGTTCTTGTAGGTCTGGCCCAGAACGACCATTTGATCGGGGGTGCGGGCAATGATGATCTTTACGGCGATCAATCCACTGTAAACGCTGCAGGTATCAGCATTGGTTCGGGCACTGTCAGCGTGAACGACGCAACCAACAACAATTCCCGCCCGACGGCTGTCGATATATCCTCGCAGTTCTCGCTGGCGTCTAATAATGACATCGATTTTTCGACATATGTTCCCCACGTTTCGGTAACTTCTACCGGTGGCAGTGGCATTGAATATTATGCCGTCCAGATCAACAATGCTGGCGCGGTTATCAGCCTGGATATCGACCACACGGTAAATCTGGACAGCTACATCCAACTGCTTGATGCGCAGGGGAACGTGCTGGCAACTGGTGACGATATCCGCGCTGACGAAGGGTCCGAGGGCAGCACCAGTTCCCTTGATTCCGGTCTTTCCTATACGGTGACGACGCCGGGCACCTACTATATTGCAGTTGGCGCATACGGCGCGGCCGGCATATCGGCAATGGGTGCAAGCGCGGCATATACTCTGCAGGTATCGGTATTCAACGAAATCGACACCGGCGTTGTCGGGGGTGACGACATTCTCGAGGGCGGTTTGGGTGACGACAACCTGTATGGCGGTGCCGGGGTGGATACGGCCAGCTATGCTGCAAGCGCTACGGCTGTATCGGTCAACCTGTATGCCGGAACAGCAACAGGCGAAGGCAACGACACGCTGTCATCCATTGAAAACGCTATCGGCAGTTCGGGCGATGACAGCATCTGGGGTGGCACAGGAAGCAACCGGCTCGAGGGCGGGGCAGGCATTGACCATTTGTATGGCAGCGCAGGCGACGATTTCCTATTTGGCGGAACCCAGGATGATTTCCTTTATGGTGGGATCGGCGCTGATGAAATGCACGGTGGTTCGGGCTATGACCTGCTGAACGGGCAGGATGGCGATGACGTTATTTTCGGGGATGGCGGCAACGACACCATCTATGGACAGACCGGCAATGATACTATTGATGGCGGCGCCAATTCGGATACCATCACGGGTGGTGACGGCGATGATATCATTGCCGGTGGTTCTGGCTATGACACAATCAGCGGCCAGAACGGCAATGACACCATCACAGGCGGTTCGGAAAAGGACAGCATCTATGGGGATGATGGCAATGATACCCTGTGGGGT
This sequence comes from Marinosulfonomonas sp., assembly GCA_015494385.1. Taxonomy (GTDB): domain Bacteria; phylum Pseudomonadota; class Alphaproteobacteria; order Rhodobacterales; family Rhodobacteraceae; genus Profundibacter. The sequence continues at coordinate 12,528 of WGBJ01000114.1, read as the reverse complement.
GATGGTGGTGACGACTTCCTGAACGGCGGAACCGGCAATGACACCATCCACGGCGGCGTTGGCAATGACACCGTTTACGGTATGGCGGGCAATGATATCATCAATGGCAACGATGGTGACGATACGCTTTCCGGACAAGACGGCGACGACACAATCTCTGGCGGCCTTGGATTGGACCGGATCAACGGTCAGGCCGGTCGCGATACCATTTCCGGCGGTGACGGAGCCGACACCATCTATGGCGGCAACGAAGTCGGCCTGGGTGACACGATTAACGGCGATGCCGGCAATGACTTTATCAATGCGCAGGGCGGCGATGATGTGGTTGACGGCGGAGATGGTGATGACCGTATTTACGGCTGGGACGGGGACGACACCCTGACCGGTGGTCTGGGCAACGATGTTATCCTTGGCCACGGCGGTGTGGATACCATCAATGGCGATGCCGGAAATGACCAGCTCTATGGTCAGGCCGGAAACGATACCATCAACGGCGGTAGCGGTTCGGACCGGATTCTGGGCATGGACAATGACGATATCCTGCACGGCAATGATGGTGACGATTTCCTTTACGGCGGCAATAACAATGACACCATGTATGGCGACGCCGGCGCTGATTTCCTGAATGGCCAATACGGCGATGACATAATCGACGGTGGTTCGGGCAATGACACCATTTATGGCTACTTCGGTGCTGATACCATTACCGGCGGGGCCGGTGATGACTTTATCGGTGGCGGCGATGGTCTTGACCGTTTTGTTTTCGACGCTGGCTGGGGCAACGATACAATTGCCGATTTCGGGTGGGGTGGTGCAGAACTGCTGGATGTTAGTGCGCTTGGCCTTAACGGATTTTCGGATCTGACCGTTACCGATGACGGCGCGGGCAACACGATTATCTATGTCACAGGTGACGCCACCAATACCATCGTCCTGACAAATGTTGATTTCACCACGATTGGTGCTGACGACTTTATATTCGTCTGATACGCAACATTACTTCATTCGGGTGCAACGTGATTTAATGGTGCCCTGATCCCAAAAACACAATATGCCCGCCATTGACTGGCGGGCATATTGTTTGGGTTTACACTGCTACGGAATGCCGTGGCGGTTGAATTCTATTTAGCCAACCAAAGCATATCCAGAGTGTGCTTTTTCGGACCGGCGTCTTCACCAATCAACAATGACCCGTCCGGCATTGCCAGAATGTTATCGGGGTTGGCGGGGCGTTCCATATCGCAACTGCCGCCCTCGATTGTTTTGCCAACCACATAGGGATCCAGCCGCGTCATGTTATAGTCGCTGCCGGTATGGGCCACATAGACCCCGCCGCAATCTTCCTTGTTCAGAGCGATTGCGCCGCCGTCGGTTTCGTCACGTTCGCCGGTTACCCAATCGGGCTGACCCCATGATTTGTCCATGGTCCATGACAGCGCCGAAGCGGCAACATAAACCGTATTGCCAAACGATGTTGCACCTTCCAGTTTGTCCCACTCGTTTGTGGCGCCCATCGCGGCCGCCGCACGGCGGCTTTCCAGAAACGCGGGGCGATCATCGGGATATGATCCGACGGTGCCATCCCCGTTTATGTCCTTGCCGGTTTTGCCCTCGGCCCAGTTTATGATGTCGGCGTTCGAGATATAGCTGGTCTGGCCTTCAACATAGTCATCGGTGGTGACATTATCGTATTGCGCAATCCAGCCTTCGATTTCGGCGTTGTTCCCGTGGGCCAGTTCAATCCACTCCACATCAAATCCGGCCTTATGCGGATCCGGCGTGTCGTCCTGAATCAGTTTGGCAGCATAAAGCGTGCCCGAACTCAGGTCACCTTTTACATCCGCCACAAACTTGAACAACACCCCGCCCGAAGCCGTATTGTAGGTCTTGTTGTTGTATTTGGCGGAATCATCGTCGCTCATGTACAGGGTGCGCGCATCCGGCATAATCGCCGCGGTTTCGTGGCTAAGGCGACCGGCCGCGTATTGTTTGACGAAACTGTAATCACTGGCCGTTGCCGCATTGTTGACCTCGAACAGATAGCCATAGCGATAGGGGTTCGCCATGCGGCCCAGATACTGCATCATGTTCTTGGGCTTGATATAGCTGATGTCGTTGCCGCCCTTATAGCCGGGGTTTTCGTCATCGTCATACTGGTCCGGATGGTTCCAGACCGCCGAGTTGAAAAAGAAGTTTTCCTCGGCCATCAGCGGTGTGCCCCAAGGTGTAACAGTGCCCGAACAGATCACCTGCGCCCCGTCAATCGAGCTAACGTCCAGCATAGCGCCACCTGCCAGATCAGCCTGCCATTTCCCGTCAACACGCTTTAGCGGCAGGCGGCTGACGGCGCCTGCACCATCGCGCCCCGCGCCTTCCCAGCCGGTGTAAAGATAGGCGGTTGTGCCGCTTGTCGGGATAAAGCCGTTAAAATCGGGTGCGTTCGAGATATACATCAGATTGCCCGAGGTATCATAAACCCCGCCCAATATTTTGCCATCGCCCAGTTTGTCCCCGGCTTTGGCCAAGGTAATATACGACCCCGTTGCGGTATGGACCACGCCACGATCATCTTCGGGGGCAATATCCACGTTTCCGGCTGAATAATTTGCGGTGTCAAACCCGTCCAGATAACCCAGAGTGGCGGGTTGCCCGTCTTCTTTCAGGTAGTTGCTGCCGCCAACGTGCTGGGCATTCAGGAACACCTCGCCCATGCCATTGACCGACAGACCGGTAACTTCGGCACCTGCAGGCATTGTTGCTACGCGGGACAGCTCTTGTGCCGTTGCGGTGTTTGCCAATGCGATTGCCGATAGCAGGGTTGTTCCCAATAGTTTTGCTGTAAAATTCATTATAGTTCTCCCAGATTCATTTTCGAGCATAGTTTACTCTAACGCAGAATCCGGTAAGGACCAAAATTTTATTGTGAATTTTCAATGACGACAGGGTGTGGCGCAAAGTGCCTAAACCATCCGGATCACGTCTTTGTCGATTGCCAGCATATAGCCGCGCCGGGCGATGTTCTTGACCAGCAGTTCACTGACCATCTGGTTGCCCAGTGAATCGCGCAGCCGTTTGATGCGGGTGGCGCCGGCGGCCTCGTCACAATCCGATGCGGGCCGACCCGAGATCATGCCCTCGATCTCCGATCCCGACAACAGTTCTTCGTCCATCCGGGCCTCGGCCAGAACCGACAGGGTTTCAATCGCCGCTTCGGTCAGTTTGAATTCCATGTTGTTCAGATAAACCGTGTTTTCCTCGCGGCTGATCAGCAGGGAAGATACCTGAATCCCTGTGCGCTCAATCTCGCCCATGCGTTTGTTCAGGGCGATGATCGTCACCAGAAACACCAGTGCTGCGATCAACAGGGCGGTGGCGAACACCAGCAGCACAAAGATGACCGTGCGATAGGATGCTAGCGTGTCGGAAAACGATGTGCCCGATTGCGCCAGAATTTCCAGCAGCTTGATTTCGGCGTTGTTGGTCAGGTCGTTGTTTTCCACAAACAGCTGTTCCACCCGCGCATTGAACGCATTGGCGTCTGGCAGGTTCATGAACAGCAAAACGGCCGCCACCAGCAGGATCAGCACAATCGCGGCGATTCCCAGTGTGACAACCTTTGTTCCGGTTAAACGTGTCTCAGTAGCGGAGGAAGTATTGTCCGGCACTGTCTTTCCTTTCCTCAAGGCCCTCTGCCCCGAATATGGACAGAATATTCAGCAATTGCCAGCCATCGGCCGAAATGCGTTGGGCGATCTGCGGCTTTGCGGCCTGCGGGGTGCAGGCGGTATCGGGTAATTCGATCACACCATAATGCAGGCGCAAGGGGCCGTCCTGCTTGGCCTTGTAATCGGCATAGCAGGATGCGCTTGCGGGCGAGGCGGCCAATATGGCCAGGGTCAGGATCAGATTTTTCATCATGTGTGGAACATGGCGGATTATGCGGTGCTATTCAATAACAACCACCCGTTTCCCCCACTGCTATCCGATAACAATGCGCCGTTATTGTTTAGCGCACCCCTTTGCCCCCAAATTCATTTCATCGCTTCCGGCGAACACACGCCGGCTCATATCGAAAGGAAACGACATGACCAAGAAACTGATTGCTACCGTGCTCGCCGCATCTATTGCAGTTACATCTATTTCAGCACTGCCTGCCGCTGCCAAACCAAATGACGGCGTTAAAATTCTGGGCGGGCTTGCCGCGCTCTATATCCTTAGCCGGGTTATCAAAGACAATGACCGCCGCCGTCCCGCGCCTGCGCCGGTCCAGCCAACGGTGCCGAACCGCTGCCTGAAAACCTTTTATACGCCCAAAGGCGCGATCCGTGCCTACGGTGCCCATTGTGTTGCCAAACACGCACCCCGCTTGAGCCTGCCTCAGCAGTGCAAACGCCGCATCAACACCGACTATGGTCGTCGCAATGTTTACGGTCCCTATTGCCTGCGTGAAAACGGCTACCGCGTGGCGGTGCAGTAACCCCGATACCTTCGGGTAAAAGGTGCGATTTTGTTGCGTCCTCGCACCTTTGGGGCGGGAGAGCCGAAAAAGGCTCCCCGCCCTTTTCTCTTGCATGGGGGATGGTTCTGGGCTTTTTGGGCATATGACAAAACCAGCCCCAGATTTCACCATAGAACAATCCGCGATTGATGCCGGTCACACCCTGATTGCCGGCGTTGACGAAGTCGGCCGCGGCCCGCTTTGTGGCCCCGTCACCGCTGCCGCCGTCATTCTGGACCCGCAGAACATCCCCGCCGGTCTGAACGATTCCAAAAAGCTGACGGCCAAACGCCGCGAGGCGCTGTATGATATGCTGCTGGACTGCGCCACCGTATCGGTTGCCCACGCCACTGTTGCCGAGATTGACGAGCTGAACATCCTGCGTGCCTCGCATCTGGCAATGGAACGCGCGGTGGCCGGATTACCCAAAACCCCCGACCACGTTCTGATCGACGGCAACCTGATCCCCAAGGGTCTGACCATTTCCGCACAGGCCGTTGTCAAAGGCGATGGCAAATCCGTGTCGATTGCCGCCGCTTCGATCATGGCCAAAACAGTGCGCGATCGCATCATGGTGGATTTGGCGCAACAGTATCCCGGCTATGGCTGGGAAAAGAACGCCGGATACCCCACAGCTGTGCATTTAGAGTCACTACAAAAACTTGGGGTGACCCCACACCATAGACGTTCGTTCAAACCCGTATACAAGATGTTGTAGCAAGAGAATTTTCTAACCTCTTGATTCAAAAAAGAAATTGACGGCGAATCGCCAATGACTCATCCTAGGCCTCAACAACAAGCGCAAAAATGCGCAACTGTAGAGGCAGAAAATGACAACGAAAACCAAGACAAAAGCGGCTTCCAAGCTGCCCCTGAACCAGATCATTGATGGCGATTGCATCGAGGTGATGAACAGCCTGCCCGCAGGCTCGGTTGATCTGATTTTCGCGGATCCCCCCTATAACCTGCAACTGCGTGGTGACTTGCACCGCCCCGACAATTCCAAGGTGGATGCGGTTGACGATGCGTGGGACCAGTTTTCGTCCTTTGCGGCATATGACAAGTTCACGCAGGATTGGCTAAAGGCCGCACGCCGGTTGCTGAAACCGAACGGCGCGATCTGGGTGATCGGCTCCTATCACAACATTTTCCGCGTTGGTGCCGCATTGCAAAATCAGGGTTTCTGGGTGCTGAACGATGTTGTCTGGCGCAAAACCAACCCGATGCCGAATTTCCGTGGCAAACGCCTGACCAACGCCCATGAAACGCTGATCTGGGCCTCCAAGGAAGAGGCCAGCAAATACACCTTCAACTATGACGCGCTGAAGGCACTGAACGAAGGGATCCAGATGCGATCCGACTGGGTGCTGCCGATCTGCACCGGTCATGAGCGTCTAAAGAACGAGGATGGCGACAAGGCCCATCCAACCCAAAAGCCCGAGAGCCTGCTGCACCGGATTCTGGTGGCCACCACCAACCCCGGCGATGTGGTTCTGGACCCGTTCTTTGGCACCGGCACCACGGGTGCTGTGGCCAAGAAACTGGGCCGCGAATATATCGGCATTGAACGCGAAGAGGCCTACCGCAAGGTCGCCGCCAAACGCCTGTCGAAAATCCGCAAGTTCGACAAGGAAAGCCTGCAAGTCACCCCCGCCAAGCGTTCCGAACCCCGTGTGCCCTTCGGCCAGCTGGTGGAACGCGGCATGTTGAACCCGGGGGACGAGCTTTACTCGATGAACAACCGTCACAAGGTCCGCGTGCGGGCCGATGGTTCGCTGATTGGCGACGATGTGAAGGGGTCCATCCATCAGGTCGGCGCCCATCTGGAAGGCGCGCCCAGCTGCAACGGCTGGACCTACTGGTGCTTCAAGCGCGATGGCAAAAAGGTTCCGATCGACCTGCTGCGCCAGCAAATCCGCGCCGAAATGGCCGAACGGCCGAACTGATCTGTTTCAAACGAATACCGCCGGTGCCTGTGGCCTGACTACAGAGCACTAACTTGCCCCGCCGTGCCCTCGGCGGGGTTTTTTGTTGTGCGGGCGCGCGATTTGCACAACACTCTACCGGACAACAAGGGGGAAATCTTATGACCTATGTGATGGCAATCGACCAAGGCACCACATCTTCGCGCACGATATTGTTTGATGGCGATCTAAAGGTTGCGGCCACGGCCCAGCAGGAATTCACCCAGTATTTCCCGCAATCGGGCTGGGTGGAACATGACCCCGAAGACCTGTGGCAAACCATGGTTCGGACCGCCCGCGATGCGATGGGGCAGGCGGGTGCATCTGCCGGTGATATTGCCGCTATCGGCATCACCAACCAGCGCGAAACCACCATCGTCTGGGACCGGAAAACCGGCGTTTCCATCCACAATGCCATCGTCTGGCAGGACCGCCGCACCGCGCCGATTTGCGAGGCGCTAAAGGCAGCCGGGCACGAGGGTGAAATCACCCGTAAAACCGGCCTTCTGCTGGATCCGTATTTTTCCGGCACCAAGGTAAAGTGGCTGCTGGATAACGTCGAAGGGGCCCGCGCCAAGGCCGAAGCAGGCGATCTGCTGTTTGGCACCGTTGATTGCTATTTGATCTGGCGCCTGACCGGCGGCGCGGTTCATGCGACCGACGCCACCAACGCGGCGCGAACCTTGCTTTATAATATCCGCGACGGGCATTGGGACAAGGAAATCTGCGCCCTGCTGGACATCCCCCTGTCCATGCTGCCCGAGGTGCGCGATTGCGACGGGGATTTTGGTGAAACCACCGCCGATCTGTTCGGCACCCCGATCCCTATTCGCGGGGTTGCGGGGGATCAGCAGGCGGCGACTGTGGGGCAGGCGTGTTTTGCACCCGGCATGATGAAATCCACCTATGGCACCGGATGTTTTGCCCTGTTGAACACGGGGCAAACGCTGGTCAGCAGCCAGAACCGTTTGCTGGGCACCATTGCCTATCAATTCGGCGGGGTCACCACCTATGCGCTGGAGGGCTCGATCTTCATTGCCGGTGCGGCGGTGCAATGGCTGCGCGACGGGCTGGGGATCATCAAAGATGCCAGCGAAACACAGGCGTTGGCACAGGCGGCGGACGCGGGGCAGAATGTGGTTCTGGTGCCCGCCTTTACCGGCCTTGGCGCGCCTTACTGGGATGCGGAATGTCGCGGGGCGGTGTTTGGCTTGACCCGTGGTACAGGACCGGCCGAACTGGCCCGTGCGGCGCTGGAAAGTGTTGGCTACCAGACCCGCGATTTGCTGGAAGCGATGCAGGCCGACTGGCAGGGCGCAGGTGGCGAAGCGGTGTTGCGGGTGGATGGTGGCATGAGTGCCAGCGACTGGACCATGCAGTTTTTGTCCGACATTCTGGGCGCACAGGTGGATCGACCGACAGTGCTGGAAACCACGGCATTGGGGGTGGCATGGATTGCCGGAATGAAGGCGGGCGTTTACCCGCAGCAGGACGAATTCGCCCGTGGCTGGGCGCTGGAGCGGCGCTTTCAACCGGCAATGGACAAGGACGTGCGCGATGCAAAATACGGCGCGTGGAAGAGGGCCGTCAAAGGGGCGATGGGTTATTAAATGGCAACACTAACGGCTGATTTTGGTCGCGACCTTGTTTGCACCCATGCGGCACTCTACATCCTACCATATGAAACGCTGGATCCCCTTTATAAAATCCGACCCCGTTGTCGCCGTGATCCGCCTGTCTGGTGCGATTGCCGCTGGCGGGCGCGGATCACTGAATGATGAACTGTTGGCCCCCGTGATTGAAAAGGCCTTCAAGCGCGGCAAACCCAAGGCCGTGGCGCTGTTGATCAATTCGCCCGGTGGCTCGCCCGTGCAATCATCATTGATCGCAGCACGCATCCGGCGACTGGCCGAGGAAAAGAAAATTCCTGTGGTGGCCTTTGTCGAGGATGTGGCGGCTTCGGGTGGCTATTGGCTGGCCAGTGCGGCGGACGAGATTATCGCGGATGAAAGCTCGATCATCGGGTCGATCGGCGTAATTTCCATGGGGTTCGGCCTGAACGAATTTATCAACCGCCACGGGGTTGAGCGCCGCGTTTATACTGCCGGTAAATCGAAATCCATGCTGGACCCGTTCCAGCCGGAAAAACCGGCGGATGTGAAACGGCTGAAGGTGATGCTGGAGCAGATCCACCAGAATTTCAAATCCCAGATCACCACACGACGCGCCGGAAAACTGCCCGAGGACAAGGATTTGTTCACCGGTGAAATCTGGGTCGGGCGCGGGGCACAGGATGTCGGGCTGATTGATGGCATCGGGCATCTGGTGCCGGTGATGAAAGAACGCTATGGCAAGAAGGTGCGTTTTGCCCGTTACGGGGTGAAGCGGTCGATCTTGCAACGGTTTGGCGCGCGCATTGTGGGCGATGCGCTGGACGGAATAGAGGAACGCGCGCATTTCGCGCGGTTTGGGCTTTAGAATATGGTTAAAGTTGTCAGCCTGTTTTTGATCGGGATGCTGGTTCTGGCGATGTTCGGTCGCTTGCGCTTCCCCGGACAGGCCAAACTGGAAAGCCGTAAATGTCCCAACTGCGGGCGTTACCGGATCGGCAGCGGGCCTTGTGTCTGCAAGCGAAAGAACAAGGGTTAAAGAATGGATTGGGTGTATGCCGGCCTTGGGCTGGTTATTTTGTTGCTTGCAGGGGATGCGCTGGTCAAAGGGGCGGTGAACCTGAGTTTGCGGCTGGGCGTGCCTGCGCTGATTGTCAGCCTGACGATTGTGGCCTTTGGCACCTCGGCCCCTGAACTGTTGATTGCGATACAGGCGATCCACGATGGCGCGCCGGGGTTGGCGCTGGGCAATGTGGTGGGGTCCAATACCGCCAATGTGCTGCTGGTGCTGGGCTTGCCGGCGCTGATTGCCACCTTCCATACCTCGGAATGTGACACGCGCAAGAATTACCTGTTCATGATGTTCGCAACCCTGCTGTTTATCGCCATGTGTTTCCTTGGCCCGATAACGTGGATTCACGGTGTTGTGCTGCTGGCGGCCCTTGGCTTTGTGCTGTCGGATTCGTTTCTCGAGGCCCGCTCGCACCGGCGCGAAAGCAAAATCGCCTGTTTGACTGCGGACGATCTGGAAGAAATCGAAGGTGCCGATCTGGATATGCCGTGGTGGCAAATCGGGGTGTTTATGGTGCTGGGCCTGATTGGCCTGCCGCTGGGGGCCAACCTGTTGGTCGAAGGGGCGGTGAATATCGCCACCGACTACGGGGTTAGCGACACGGTGATCGGGCTGACGCTGGTGGCCGTGGGCACCTCATTGCCCGAACTGGCAACAACCGTAATGGCGGCCATTCGCAGGCAGGCGGATGTGGCGCTGGGCAATGTCATCGGATCGAACATGTTCAACCTGCTGGCAATCATCGGTATCGCCAGTTTCGTTGGCGATATTCCGGTGGCGGACGGTATCTTGCGGTTTGATCTGTGGGTGATGCTGGCATCATCGGCGCTGTTGATCCCGTTTGTCTTTTTCAAACAGAACATCACCAAAGGCTGGGGCGTGCTTTTATCGGCGGCTTATGCGGCCTATGTTGTGGTCATCTTGGTTTAATCCGGAGGCGGCATGACAAAACGTGCATTGGTAACGGGGGCAGGCATCCGGCTGGGGCGTGCAATGGCGCTCTATCTGGCGGGGCGCGGCTATGACGTTGCGGTGCATTACGCCAGTTCCGAAAAAGACGCAAACGAAGTTGTGGCGCAGATACAGGCCATGGGCCAACAGGCCGTTGCCCTGCAAGCCGACCTACTGGAAGAACGCGAGGTTCAGCCGCTGATTGGCCGTGCTGTCGATGGTCTGGGCGGGGCGATTGACTGTCTGGTGAACAATGCCTCGATCTTTGAATACGACACGCTGCAAACCGCGACACGCGAAAGTTGGGACCGGCATATCGGATCAAACCTGCGGGCACCGTTCGTGCTGACCCAGTGTTTCGCCGCACAGGCCCCAAAGGCAACGCTGGACGAAAACGGCGAGCCACTATCCTCTGCGCTGGTGGTGAATATGCTGGATCAGCGGGTGCGCAAACTGACACCCGAATTCATGACCTACACGATTGCCAAAATGGGTCTGTGGGCCTTCACCCAGACCGCCGCACAGGCGCTGGCCCCCGATATTCGCGTCAATGCGATCGGTCCGGGCCCAACATTGCGCGGCGCACGTCAATCCGAGGACCACTTTAGCAACCAGCGTGCCAATGTGCCGCTGGGGCGTGGTGCACATCCGGAAGATATTACTGCAGCACTTGGCTATTTTCTGGATGCTCCGGCGGTGACGGGGCAGCTTTTGTGTGTGGATGGCGGGCAGAATCTGGCATGGAAAACCTCTGATGTGCTTGGGGTTGAGTGATCCGTCGGCCTAAGTTGTGCACTTTTGATCAATCGGTCACATTGCCGTTAGAATTTTCTTAATGAATTCAACAATTTGCCCTGTGGAAAGAATAATATCATGCAAAAACAAGTACTTAAGAAATCGCCTAAAAATTAGGCAATTCGGCGAAATCGCCCGAATTAAACGAAAAATTCGGGATGGAGCAAAGTTACCTACAAACTTATCCACAGTTCCGGTGGAGATGTTTTCTCTTGCCAGATAACGGATAAGGTTGCAGCCACAGGCGGGAATCACTTTGGGGCGCAGATGAGCGACGCGACAGACGACAAACCGGCAGACGCGCCCTTGACGGGGCATGCGTTGATCCGCAGCTATCTGAACACGCTGGACGGCAGTCCCGGCGTGTACCGGATGCTGGATGCCGAAGGGCGCGTTCTGTATGTCGGCAAGGCGCGGCATCTGAAGAAACGGGTTTCGAACTATGCCAACCCGCGCGGGCATACGGTGCGGATTGCGCGAATGATCCACCAAACCGCCAGCATGATGTTTCTGACCACCAAAACGGAAACCGAGGCGCTGTTGCTGGAACAGAACCTGATCAAGCAGCTAAAACCCTATTACAACGTGCTGCTGCGCGATGACAAAAGTTTCCCCTCGATCCTGCTGGCCAAAACCCACCCCTTTGCCCAGATCAAGAAACACCGTGGCCGCAAGGGCGAGGCCGGCAGCTATTTCGGCCCCTTCGCCAGCGCCGGCGCGGTTAACCGCGTGCTGAACCAGTTGCAAAAGGTGTTCCTGCTGCGCAACTGCTCGGATTCGGTGTTTTCCGGTCGCACGCGGCCCTGTCTGCTGTATCAGATCAAGCGATGCTCGGGTCCGTGTGTCGGGTTGATCACGGAATCCGATTACGCCGATCTGGTGCGGGATGCCGAACAGTTTTTGTCCGGCAAATCGACCAAGGTTCAGGGTGAACTGGCCGCACAGATGCAACAGGCCAGCGATGCGCTGGAATTTGAACGCGCCGCCGCCCTGCGCGACCGGATCAAGGCGTTGACCCAGGTGCAGCAGGTGCAGGGTATTAACCCGCAAACCGTGGCCGAGGCGGACGTGATTGCGCTGCATATGGATGGCGGGCAGGCCTGCGTGCAGGTGTTCTTTATCCGCGCCAACCAGAACTGGGGGAACAAGGATTTCTATCCACGCACGGGGGCAGGGGCCGAGGAACGCGAGGTGCTGGAGGCATTCCTTGGGCAGTTCTATGACAACAAACTGCCGCCGCGCCAGATATTACTGTCCCACCCGATTGAAAACGACGACCTGATGCAAGAGGCCCTGAGCCAGAAGGCCGGTCGCAAGGTTGAAATCATCGTGCCCAAACGCGGTGAAAAGGCCGAACTGGTCGAGGGGGCCGCGCGCAACGCCCGCGAAAGTCTGGCCCGCCGGATGGCGGAAACGGCAACACAGGCGCGGTTGCTGAAAGGGCTGGCCGAAGCCTTTGATCTGGACGCACCGCCCAAAAGGATCGAGGTTTATGACAACTCGCATATTCAGGGCGCGCACGCGGTGGGCGCGATGATTGTTGCGGGGCCGGAGGGCTATATCAAAAGCCAGTACCGCAAGTTTAACATCAAGGATACCGAGCTGACCCCCGGCGATGATTTTGGCATGATGAAAGAG
>WGBJ01000113.1 GCA_015494385.1 Marinosulfonomonas sp. | reverse complement strand
TCTGACACCAGAATAACGGTGGCCTTTTCCTCGGTGTATTTCAGGGCTTCGGCGGCCTGAATAACAGCCGCGGACAGGGGTGTTTTGCCCTTGGGTTTGATCGCGTTCACGGCAGCGGCAATGGCATCGCGGGTGCCGGTTCCGGGCTGGATCACGGTTTCGATATCGCTGCAATCACCCTTGCGGCGGTGGCCGTATACCGTCAGCCCCAGTTCCTGATCCTCGGGCAGGGTGGCCAGCAATTTGCCGATCACATCCTGCGCAATGGTGATTTTCGCCTTGCCGTCAATCTGTCCCCACATCGAACCGGACGCATCCAACACCAGAATGGCGCGGGGATTTTCCTGTGCTTGGGAAATGAAGGGAAGAAGGCAAAGAAGGGCGGCAAAAATATGCTTGAGCATGGTGTGATTCCACTGTAAATTTGATCTTTGACCCGATGGTAAACAGATTACCCAAGGTAAAGGTAGTATGGAATACCATTCCTTCGGCATTGTTCCGCCTTTGTTCTTGCTTTTTCATTGGCCTTCTGCGCATTTTGCTCTAACCCTTAACAACTGGTGAACGGGTGAGACATGGCAGAGCAGAAAAACATCGAAGTGCGCGGGGCGCGCGAGCATAATCTGAAGAATATCGATGTGGATATTCCGCGCAATGAACTGGTGGTGATCACCGGTCTGTCGGGGTCGGGCAAGTCGTCTTTGGCGTTCGACACGATCTATGCCGAGGGGCAGCGCCGGTATGTTGAATCGCTGTCGGCCTATGCGCGCCAGTTTCTGGATATGATGGAAAAACCGGATGTGGACCACATTTCCGGCCTAAGCCCTGCGATTTCGATTGAACAGAAAACCACCAGCAAAAACCCCCGTTCCACCGTCGGCACAGTGACCGAGATTTACGACTATCTGCGCCTGTTATTCGCCCGCGTCGGCACCCCCTATAGCCCCGCCACCGGCAAGCCGATCGAGGCCCAGCAGGTGCAGGACATGGTCGATCGCATCATGGCGATGGAGGAGGGCACCCGCGCCTATCTTCTGGCCCCGATCGTGCGCGACCGAAAAGGCGAATACCGCAAGGAATTCATCGAGTTGCGCAAAGCCGGCTTTCAGCGCATCAAGGTGGACGGTACATTCTACGAGCTGGACGAGCCACCCGTGCTGGATAAGAAATTCCGCCATGACATCGACGTGGTGGTGGACCGGATCATAATTCGCGAGGGCATGGAAACGCGGCTGGCGGACTCCTTGCGCACCGCCCTTGATCTGGCCGATGGCATCGCCATTCTGGAAACCGCCACCGAGGAGCCGGAGCGCCACGTTTTCAGCGAAAAATTTGCCTGTCCGGTGTCCGGTTTCACCATCCCCGAGATCGAACCACGCCTGTTTTCCTTCAACGCCCCCTTTGGCGCCTGTCCCGATTGCGACGGGCTGGGGGTGGAGCTGTTTTTCGACGAACAGCTTGTGGTGCCGGACAAGACCCTGACGCTCTATAACGGGGCACTTGCCCCGTGGCGCAAAGGCAAATCGCCATATTTCCTGCAAACCATCGAATCCATTGCCCGCCATTACGAATTTGACAAAAACACCCCATGGAAGGATTTGCCCAAACACATCCAGCAGGTGTTCCTCTATGGCTCGGGCGACGAGCAGATCAAATTCCGCTATGACGAAGGCGGACGGATTTACGAAGTATCGCGCGCGTTCGAAGGTGTGATCCCCAACATGGAACGCCGCTATCGCGAAACCGATTCCAACTGGATCCGCGAGGAATTCGAGCGTTACCAGAACAACCGCCCTTGCGCGACCTGCGGGGGGTATCGCCTGCGCCCCGAAGCATTAGCGGTTAAAATCAACGGTTTGCACGCGGGGCAGGTGGTGCAGATGTCGATCAAAGAGGCGCTGGACTGGTTCACCGATGTGCCCAACCACCTGTCGGTGCAAAAGAACGAAATCGCCCGCGCCATTCTGAAAGAGATCATCGAGCGGCTGGGGTTCCTGAACAATGTCGGCCTTGATTACCTGACCCTTAGCCGCAATTCCGGCACCCTGTCGGGCGGCGAAAGCCAGCGGATTCGGCTGGCCAGCCAGATCGGCTCGGGCCTGACCGGTGTGTTGTATGTGCTGGACGAGCCTTCCATCGGGCTGCACCAGCGCGATAATGGCCGCCTGTTGCAAACCCTGAAAAACCTGCGCGATCAGGGCAATACGGTGATCGTAGTGGAACACGACGAAGAAGCGATCCGCTCTGCCGATTATGTGTTCGACATCGGCCCCGGCGCCGGTGTGCATGGTGGCCAGATCGTATCCCAAGGCACGCCCGATCAGGTGGCCAATGATCCGGCGTCCCTGACCGGCCAATACCTGACCGGCGCGCGTGAAATCGCGGTGCCAAAGGTGCGGCGCAAGGGGAGCAAGAAGAAAATCAAGGTGGTCAAGGCGACCGGCAATAATCTGAAAGCCGTTACCGCCGAATTCCCGCTGGCGAAATTCACCTGTGTG
>WGBJ01000112.1 GCA_015494385.1 Marinosulfonomonas sp. | reverse complement strand
GTGTTTTTCAAACTGGCGCTCATCACTGATCCAAATGCCACCGCATTCACCCGTATCCGCTCGGGCGCCAGTGCCACGGCCAGGGATCGCGTCATCTGGTTCAGCGCGGCTGTCGATACTGAATAAGCCAGCAATTTCGGGTGTGCGCGCTGTGCCGCAATCGACGACAGGTTGACGATTGCCCCCACCGGCCCATCTTCGTTTTCCTCGCGCTCGGCCTGACAGATCATTCGTTTGGCCACCGCCTGACTAAGCCGCAGGCTTGTCATCAGGTTTTGTTCCAGCAGTGTTTCCATCTCGTCTGCCTCGGGGTCCAGCGGATCAGACACCGCCACCTGTCGCGAGGCATTGACCAGAATATCCACGCGGTCAAAGGCATCAATCGTGGCGGACAGCAGGTTGGCAATGGTCAGTTTCTGCCGCAAATCACCGGCGAAAAACTGTATGTTTTCCTCTTTTTCGGCCCTGTCACCCAGCTCTGCAACCAGACGGTCCTCGTCCATATCGGCAAACATCACATTTGCCCCCGCATCAGCAAACCGCAGCCCGATAGCCAGGCCAACCCCGTTGGCCGCCCCCGTCACAATTACGGATTTTCCGGCGATTGAAAAAGACATCTTGTTGCTCCTGATTCAGTCCTGCGGACGTTTGCCGCGCAGTGGCTTGGTGGCCCGAAGGATTTTGAAGGAATTGTCACCGGCGATTTCATCGACAAAGCGAAATGTCTCGGCCAGCGTGCGTTCATAGGGCAGGTGCCGGTTTGCCACCAGCCACATCTGCCCCGAAGGTGTTAACATCCCCGCTGCCGCATGGATAAAGGCGCGGCCGATTTCGGGGTCGGCCTTGCGGCTGGTGTGAAAGGGCGGGTTGCTGATGATACCGTCAAACGGCCTGTCGGGCGTGAACCGCGTGGCGTCGGCCCAGTGGAAATGGGCGCGCTCATCCGTGACATTCACACGGGCGCATTCCAGCGCGTTGAAATCCGCCTCGACCAAATGCAGTTCGCGCACCTTTTCGCGCATCAATATATGACGCGACAGGAACCCCCAACCGGCACCCAGATCAGCCAGCCGTTTGGGCAGCTTTGCGGGCAGCGCATCCACCAGCGCCTGCGATCCACGATCAATCTTTTCCGCCGAAAACACCCCGGGTACAGTTTGAAACCCGCCAGGCAGCGTGATCGGCCCCTTGTCGGCCCAGTCGTCAAATGCCGGTTTGGCCGTGAACCAGAACAGTTTGCCATGCGCCTTGGAAAACGCCTGACTGACCTCGACCCGCTTGCGGCATTCCTTGTAAAACCCGTCGGCCCCGTCGGTTTTCATCCCGTCGACAATGATCAGCCCGCCGGGCGTTTTCGCTACGGCCTCGGCCAGCATCATCCGTGTTTGCACCTTGGAGCGGGCCAGTTTCACCACCGACACCGCATAAGGCCCCGTGGCCGCAACAGACACCTTGAACCCGCGTGCGGTTAGTGCGTCATAGTCTGGCTTGAACCCCTGAATAACCTCCAAGCGGTCCTTGGGCAGGGCTGACAAATCATCCCCGCCCCCCGCGCCATATACGGCGATTTCGCCATCATCGGGCAATTGCAGCGCACCGCTATCAAGGATCAGATTTAATCGGGAATGTTTCATGACAGATCAGGCCAAAGCGGGCCTATTCCTTTTCCATCGTGCATTGCAGCGGATGCTGGTTGCGCCGCGCAAGGTCCATCACCTGCGCCACCTTGGTTTCGGCCACCTCATGCGAAAAGACACCGACCACCGCCAGCCCCTTTTTATGCACCGTCAGCATGATTTCGACCGCCTGCGCGCCACTTAGCCCGAAAATCCGTTCCAGAACATAGGTGACGAACTCCATCGGCGTGTAGTCGTCATTCAGCATCAGCACCTTATACATAGGTGGCCGCGCTGTTTTGGGGCGGGTTTTCAGGGCGACGCCGGTGTCGCCATCTTCATCCCCGTCCTTGTCGGACATCATCTGCAAAGGATATGTTCTGGCCAAGGTCAAAAGTGTGCTTCCATCATCGGTTCCGAAGGCAATATATAAACGCTCTGACGGGCAGGATAAAGGGGCAATTCCGGATCAGACCGAATAGCCCGCCGTGATTTGCACCTCCGACTCAAAAGCCACAGTCCAAAGATTTTTGCAGATTGCGAAGGGCAAACATCTAGCGGTCACACACCTCCCGCGCACTACATCTGCCAATTTTACCGGAACAACACCTGAAAACTAATTGAAAATAAGGTATTTTCCAGGAATCCGACCTGTGCTAGAGTATCCGTAATAATAACAAGTTGACCGGAAAAATCCGGCGACATGAGGCAGAGTATGGTAAGTGACGTAAGACTACGTCTGGGGCAGTACGTCCGTGATGGGCTATTCCTGACAGTAATGCTGTGTGCGATGGTGCTGGCACCGCTCACAGGTATGGCAGCACCCTATGCGGCCTTTGTGGTTGATGCCCGCACCGGCGAGGTGCTGCATTCGCGCAATGCCGATACCCGCCTGCATCCGGCATCGCTCACCAAAATGATGACGCT
>WGBJ01000111.1 GCA_015494385.1 Marinosulfonomonas sp. | reverse complement strand
GCTCTGACTGGATTCAGGATTATAACGCTGCTGAAGGCGATGTTTTACTCTGGGGTGGCGGGAACGCGACGGCATCAGATTTTTTAGTACAACGTGCCTTTACAGCTAATGCGGGGGATGCGGGTGTAGAAGAAATATTTATCACCCATATCCCAACCGGCAATTTATTGTGGGCATTGGTTGACGGCGGTGAGCAGCCGGAAATCAATATCCAGATTGATGGAGAGGTATACAATCTGCTTTAATTTGCTACCCAAAAAGTGTCTAATGTCATTACCTATGGGTCCAGCTAGTTAGGCGCCCCTAGATTTGTAGACGCTTTGCTTGGTAACTTTGGAACCAAGGAGAGACGGATACGGCTAAGGGAACGCGGTTTACGGAAAAGTTCAAACAGGATGCGATGGCGCAGGTTGGTGATCTTGATTATGCGGTCTGGAAAGTTGCTGATCGGCTAGGGATTAGCATCAAGTTGCTTTACACGTGGAAGGCGCAGCTTTCCATGCCAACGAAGGTTTTGTTGGATGAAGCTGCACTTTCCTCTGAATTGCGACAAACCCGCAAGGAACTGGCACGCGTCACTGAGGAGCGCAATATCTTAAAAAAAGGCAACCGCTTACTTGTCACGCGAGTCCCGGTGAAGCACGCGTTTATTAGGATTCACCGGGTGCGGTTTTCTATGCGGGCGATGTGCCGTGTACTGAAGGTGCATTTCAGCGGGTTTTTATTCGTGGCTTAGAGAACCGGTTAAGTCAGCGTGTGCAAGAGGATGCGCGCCAAACAGATCTGATCCAACAAGGTTTTACAACCCAAGCCATAAACACACAAACAACGGCATGCTGTCGCCAGTCGACTATGAAGCAAGACAGTGTAAATTGAGCAGGGCAGGTTTCTAGGAAACCAGAAGCACCTCAGTTTGCAAGATCAATCTCTCAAGCCATTCTAAACAAAAGAGAAAAGATCAAACGCAAAATACCCGAAACCCAGCAAATGCAACACAGCAAGATTGCCGCATAATGAAACCAACCCGATTAGTCAGATACTCTGCTTAGTTCACGCTGCCTCTGGAACCAAAAAACTCTGTTAACGGACAGTTTCTCCTGTTTAACCATATTCAGGCGTCGGCGCAATTCTTCCCTTTGAGGTCCCGCAAAACGGACACGTGAACATTTATCTTCGGTAAGATAATGCGGTTTTTTTGAACATGTGTCATGTTAGCGTTCGTAGTCTATTCTAATGTCACCTTCTGCCAGAAAGTGTTACATTGCTGTGTAACACTAATCAAAAGACAAATACCGCGACCCACTAATAAATAGAGCATAAGCTATCTACAGGTAGGCCCTCCTAGGCTTCACCAAACCCCATCATGACAATGAAACGCACCCGCTGCTATCGGGGTATTTCTATTGTATCGCCAACGGTCAGAAGATTTGGCGATTCCATAACATCCGTGTTGGCATTGTAGATTTTGCGATACCGCAGTGAATCACCAAAAAACGCAGAGGCGTATGTGGCCAGCGTATCGCCCGGTGCGACCTGGATATAGCGCTTGCCATCCCTTTCGACCAACCTGTCCCAATAGGCCTGAACGGCAGGGTCACGTTGTGGCGTGTCTTCTTGCACAGGTGTGGCCCTTTCAACGGGTTTTTCCGGCTGGGCATTGCCGCTGGAAACCGCTTCATCCCCCAGATTGTTTACATAGGCAAAGTAATCCGCATCCTCGGTCGCTGTAATACTGGCGCGAGCATCAAAAACCCCCTGAAACAGCTGGGTAGTGTTCAGTTCTCCTGCCTCGTTGAATACGATGAATGGCAACTGGCCGGTGTAATTCTCGCGCAGATCCTGTGCGAAAAAGGCAGCGACCTGTTCCAGATCCAGTTTGGCTTTGGCCCCTGCATCAATCAGCTTTTCGATTGCCTTGCGAAGGTCCTTGGCCGCTTTGGCAGCCAGTTCTTCGCCCGTGGCCCCCGTCATGGCATCTGCCTTGCCCATATCGGCCAGCGCGGTCCGTGCCTTTGCGGCATAAAACCGTAATTTTCGCAACGTCGAGGGGCGAACCGAGGCTACATCAAAGGCCGATTGCTGGCCGAAAAATATGCCTGCGGTTTGTTGCGCATAGCCTGTATCGGGGAAACCGGTTGAAATTACGGCAAATCCAACGGCCGCGATTTTCAAATACCTTGAAATGTAAAACCTTGCCTGGATCATAACCTACTCCGGAAAATGGATGGTGAACCCGTAGCGAACCCAATCCTTCATGCCGCCCCGATAATACATCAGTTTTTCAGGATCATATCCGCCTTCTATCAGGTTGCGAATTGCCCTTGGGGATTGTCCGCAATCTGCGCCGTTGCAAAACAAAAGCAGATATTTTGCGTCCGCAAAATCCCAACCGTCGGCTGTTTTCTTGCCGCCCAGCTGGGCCATAAGAGGTTCATAAAACGGATTGGTTGAAGTGTCTGCAAACATATTGAACGGCATGTGAATTGCGCCGGGAATAGTGCCGGCCTTGAACCATTTCCCCACACGGGTATCGATCAGAAAACCGTCACCGGACAACACATAATCCTCGATAAATGTCACAATGCCGACTTCGCCAACCGGTGTGACCCCGTCGTACTGGATCATCGGCTGCAAACAATGGGGCGGACATGCTCGGGGAGCCTTTGGCGGATAAACCTTGGCCATATACTCTGCGTTGTCGTTTCCCCGTTTTATCAAATAGGATTTGCCGTTTATCTCGAATGACAACTCTGGCAGATCCTCTGATATCCAGACCTCTTCGGCAGGCAATGTGGTTGGCCAAACTGTCAGTGTGAAAAATTGCAGCAATACCATCAATCGAATAATCATAGGTCCCTCTTCTTCGTGTTTTTCTTCCCGTATCGTTACTTCTGTCTCGTGTGGAACGGGCATAAACTTTCACAACCAGAGAAATAGTTAATGCATATTAGTTGGCCCCTGAAATAGGGCGAAACCAAACCTGAAATATGGTAAAAATATGACGCGAAGTCAAAACCGCTTGATTTCACGTATAAATCCAATCGCACACGAATGAAATGGTAACGGGGTCAAAACAACTTAAAGCAAAGTCATCGTGTTGTTTTTCCAGAGTTTTACATATTTGCCGCTTACCCGCACCGGCTTGTGAACAGGCCGCGGGGACATCGCGCCTCGCCTGCCTTTTCCCGCGGTTTTCCGGTGAAAGTTCGATTTCTTAAAGGAAAACCGGACCGTAACAACGGCCATCATTGTATTGATGTCACAGTATTTATCAGAATCAACACGGTAAATAGAATCAACCCCGCGCCGACTTTCGCCGCGCCCCGTTTTTTCGTCGGTACCGAAATTCAGAGTAAGGAAACGCGCTTCAGGTCCGGTAGAAATAGTAACGGTCCTTGGCAATCCCCGCCGGACCGTCAACCGCCTTGAACCCGATCAGCGGCTGACCGGAAACGATCACCCCGCCGGGCACCATCACACGGGCAATGGCAGGGCTTAGACGGGCGGCTTCCTCGACGTCCTTTTCCTTAATGCCAAACCCGAAATCATAATGCGCCAGCACGATTTTCGCCCCCATCGCCGCCAGCTTTTGCAGCATCTCTTCGGCCTCGCCTTCCAGAAAATCCTGCGAGGGTGGCACGCAGGACGGATGGCACTGCAACACGCGGTCGATCACCCAGATACGCCGGTCCAGTATTTCGCGCAAATGGTCATAGGTGCGCCCGTTGCCCAGCCCCATATCCAGCGCATCGCCATTCATATCCCTCGTCTGTTCGGCGGCCCATTCCAGCCCGTCACGTTGGGCGCTTAAGCGGCGCATCATACTGTCCAGTCGGCTCATGGTTTTCGTCTTTCGTTAAGGGTGGCGGTAAACAGTCACGGGGCCGGATGTCAGAACCCCGAGCAGTTGTCGGGTAAACTCCCAGATGTCGGCATCATGCACAAGGTGGTGGGTCAGCAGGCCCAAAGGCTCGTCATTATCGGTTTTGCCCGTGCGGCGATCAATCAGCAGGGCGACCAGTTGCACCACCAGTTCATCAGGCGCAATCAGGGTTTTGCCCGCGCGCCAGTTGATCGGGTCAAGATGGGTGTTGATCTGTTGCAAGCCCTGTGCGGCAAAGGGGGCAGTGCGCGGGGTGTAGGTGGACAGGGTTTTATAGCCGGCCTTTATCAGCGCGGGGAAATGCACCGGCGCGATGCGGTTCCACGGTGGCACGAACATGGGTTTCAGGCGCGGGCCGAACAGGGATTGCAGGCGGGTCAGGCCGGTTTGCACATCCTGCGCCACCTCGGCCAGATCGCGGGTCTCGCCGAATTCCGCCTTTTTCGCAGATTGCGGGGCAAGGTTGTGATGCGCCCAGCCATGCACCACGGGGATCAGGTGATCTGTCTGCGCAACCCGCGCCGCCAGCTTGGGCGTGGCGGTTTTCGGGATCACGGCCAGATGCACCGGCACTTGCACCGCTTCGGACAGGGCAATCAGGCGGTCCAGCGCAGGCGTCGGGGCGATGGCGTCATCATCGCGCCACCAGATCGGCAGCGTCAAACCCGCCTGACGCCAGCGCGCCAGTTCATCGACAACCGGTGTCCAGTCAATCTTCATGCCCGCCCCTTTGCTATATCACAAGCAATCCGCACGCTTTCCTGTGCCCCGTTGAACCGCAGATCAGGCACCTTGCCACGGGGCAGTTTCGCCAGCACCTCGACCTGTTGCAACAGGCGCTTTGGCGTCAGGTCAGCGGCGCGCAGCATTTGCATCATCGGCAGATGGCTCAGGCTTTCGGCCCGCAGGGTTTGCTCAACCTCGCCGCCCTCGTCGAACGGAATAAACAGCGATGGCGTGCCCGCCTGCAACAGGTCCAGCGCGGTGTTATAGCCGCACATGCTGACGGAACAGGCGGCGTGGGTCAGCATCTGGCGAAAATCAGGGCGGGCCGGTTCAAGGATGACATTCGACGTGGCCTTTGCCGAAAGCTCTGCGATCACCGCTTGGGCATTGCCCCCGCCAACCAGCACACGCCAGCGCAACGCGGGCGACAACCCTGCGGCAGCAACAGCGGCGGTGAACAGGTGTCGGCCAACTGATCCACCACCGGCGCTGACGATCACCTCGCCCTGCCCCAGCCTGTCGGGGTGCGCACCCGCAGGCGGCGGGGCGACATAGCCGGTATACAACAGTTTTTCCTGCAACGCGGGTGTCACCGGCCAGCTTTGCTCCAGCGGGGTGCTGATCGGGTCGGAGTGGACCAGAACGCCATCGTAATGCTCCAGAACAATGCACTCGGTTTTCTGTGCTTTTTGCGGGTTCGAGGGCGGCGCAAGGATGTCGCGGACCGAGGCCAGAATGACAGGGCGAGGAGTTTGCGCCCGCGCTGCACCCACCAGTGCCAAGAATTCGCCCCGCAAAACACGGCGGCCAAAGGGGAATAGTTCGGTGATCACAATGTCGGGGTGAATATCGGCAACGGCCTGCGTCATTTCGGTTTCGCGGGTGGTCAGATAACCGGTATCGGCCACATCCCCGTCCGCAGTCAGCAGACGGGTGAAGTTGGTCCCATCCGAGCGCAACGGTGGCAATTGGCGCAATGCAATCCCGTCTGTATCAAATTGCGCCACCGGCAGACCACCGGACAGAACCGTCACTGCATGACCCTCAGCCACAAACGCCCGCGCCAGTGTCAACGCGCGGCTAAGGTGGCCCGCGCCCAGCAGGTGGGTGACAGCAATCAGAACCTTCATGCGGCACGCTCTAACAGTTTGATCCGCTCGGGGGTGCCCACCTTCAGCCCATCCTTTAGATCAATCAGAAACAGCCAGTTGCGTTTGATCCGGAACGGGGCGGGGCCGCTGAAATTCCAGCCATACGCCTGCGCCAGCAACACCCGCATGATACCGATATGGCAAACCGCCACCGTATCGCGTTTCAGCGATTTCACCCAAGGGTCCAGCCGCGCCCATACATCCGCCGGACTTTCACCCGCAGGCGGGCGGTAATCCCAGCCCCAATCCTCAATATCGCGAAAACCCGAATTCGCATCCGCTTTCAAATCCAGCCCGTGCAGCCCTTCCCATTTGCCCCAGTCCATTTCGATCAGCGCCGGATCAACCGCAGGATCACGCCCCGCCACCAGACGGGCGGTTTCAACCGCACGCTTTAGCGGGCTGGCCACCAGATCGGCCCCGGCCCAGTCATCGGGCAGCCGCAACCGCGCCAGATCATCCGCCGCACTTTCCTCAAGCGCGATGTCGGTGCGCCCCTGAATGCGCCCCGCGCGGTTCCACGGGGTGTGACCGTGGCGAAGGATAGCCAGTTGCACCATCGGTCAGTCCTGTTTTTGATAGATAAAACAACGCCCCGGAACGGCGTCCGGCGGCAGGTCGATTTCCTTTAGCCCCTCGAAATACATCCGGTCGCTGGACACCATCAGCCCGCCCTTTGCCAGCAACGGCTCCACATAGGGCGAGATATTGCGGGCGAATTCGTCGTTTTTCTTCAGGTTATGACCGCCCAGATCGGCGTGGATAAAACTGGCCGTCGGACCAAACCGTTCCAGCGCCTGCGGCAGGGTTTCAAAAACATCCCCCAGAATGGTGCGATCCTCGGGCGGGGTCGAGGCAGGGTTCGAGGCCACTTCGCGTTCAAACACATATATATCGCGCCCGGAAATGACTTCGCGCAAATGGTCATAGGTGCGCCCGTTGCCAAGGCCCAGCTCAAACACCGGCCCCGTCATACCGGCGGTGTTTTGTGCAGCGAAATCAATGCACGCACGTTGCGACACCATGCGGTTGATGAATACATCCAGTCTGCTCATTTGGTGATGTCCTTTTATGGTTTCCTGAATCCTATATGATAGTATCGGGCAAAGAAACCAGTGCCTGTGCCACACCCCGAATATCGTTGGCGTGACGGGAAAATTGGTGTTTGACTAATCACTCCACCCCGCGCGATACTTGCCGCACCACCACCACGCAGGCCCGTTTCTGCAAGAACCATCGAAAGTATTGAATGACGGCCCTGCTGCAAGTCAAAAACCTGACGATAAGCTTCAAATCCGACCCGCCGGTCGTCGATGATGTCAGCTTTTCGGTCGATGCCGGGGAAACGCTGGCGCTGGTGGGGGAATCCGGCTCGGGCAAAACTCTGAGCTGTCGTGCGATTTTGCAACTGCTGCCGAAAACCGCGAATGTAAAATCCCAAGGTGTTTTCCTGAACTGCAACGATGCCGGCGCGCTGAACCTTAGTGCATTGCCGCGCAAACAGATGCGCGATATTCGCGGCAACCAGATTTCGATGATCTTTCAGGAACCAATGCAATCGCTGTCGCCGCTGCACCGGATCGGCAATCAGGTGTCCGAAATCCTGACGCTGCACAAAGACATCAGCAACCGCGAGGCCAAGGCCCAAGTGCTGGAGCAATTCGAGCGTGTTGGGTTTCACAACCCCGAACGGGTGTTTCGCGCCTATCCGTTTGAATTGTCAGGCGGCATGCGGCAACGGGCGATGATCGCCATGGCCACGGTTGCCAAACCCGATCTGCTGATTGCGGACGAGCCGACAACGGCGCTGGATGTGACCACACAGGCGCAGGTGCTGGGGCTGATCAAAGAGCTGCAAAAAGAAACCGGCATGTCGGTGATTTTCGTCACCCATGATCTGGGGGTCGTGGCGAATATGGCCGATTCCGTGGTGGTGCTGAACCGAGGGCGCGTGATGGAGGCCGGACGGGTCGAATATGTGATCGGAGCACCGGCGCATAAATATACGCAAAAACTGTTTGCCGCCGCACCGGTCATTCCGGCCGCAACCACACCAGAGCCGCCCGTGCCGCACGATGATCCGATACTGGAAATGAAATCGGTTTCGAAAACCTATCATGTGCGCGCCGGATCCTTCTGGAGCCCCTCGATCGATATCAAGGCGTGCCGCGACATAAACCTGTCGGTCGCACGCGGCAAAACGCTGGCGGTGGTGGGGGAATCCGGTTCGGGTAAAACCACCTGTGCGCGGATGGTGCTGGGGGCGGAAAAGCCGGATGACGGTGGCAAGATCAGTTTTTGCGGCGAAAAGGGTGGCGTGGTGCTGGACGTCAACGATCTGCAAAGCGATCAATGCGCATTGTTTCGCCAGCAATTACAGCCGATTTTCCAAGACCCCTATTCATCCTTCAATCCGCGGATGCGGGTGGTGGATGCCCTGACCGAACCGCTGGACATCAACAATATCGGCACCCGGTCGCAACGTCGCGACCGCGCGGTCGAGGTACTGGAATGGGTCGGGCTGGATTCGCGTATTCTGTACCGTTACCCGCACGCTTTTTCCGGTGGTCAACGGCAACGCCTGTCGATTGCACGCGCGCTGGCGATGAACCCTGTGTTTCTGGTCTGTGACGAACCCACCTCGGCGCTGGATGTATCGGTGCAGGATCAAATCCTGTGCCTGTTCGAGGATCTGCAAAAACGCATGGGCCTGTCCTATCTGTTCATCAGTCACGATCTGGCCGTGGTGTCGCGCATCGCCGACGAAGTGGCCGTGATGCACCGTGGGCAAGTGGTGGAGCAGGCCCCGCCCTGCACCCTTTTCCACAACCCGCGCCACCCCTACACGCAGGCGTTATTGGCAGCACAGCCGGAACCCGACATCAACCGCCCGATCAACCTTGAGGTCGTCGCCAAAGGCGCGGGCAGCCCTGACAGCTGGCCCGAGATGTTCCGGCCAATTGAAGCCAAATCCCCGCCATTGACCGAGATCGAGCCAGGCCACAGGGTGCGATGCTATGCGTAGACTGTTCCCCCTCATCATTGCCGCATTTTTCGCCGGACCGCTTGCGGCCCAGACCGCTGTGCAGGAAAGCCCCTATTGGGCTGATCAGGTCGCCACTGGTAAAATGCCCGCTGCCGCTGACCGCATCCCCTCCGATTCCCTGATCGTCAATCTGGCGGACAAGGGGCGTGATTTCGGCACTCAGGGCGGCACTCTGCACACGATGGTCACACGCGCCAAGGACATCCGGCAAATGGTGCCCTTCGGTTACGCGCGGCTGGTTGGCTATGACCACGATTATGTTTTGGCGCCCGATATTCTGGCCAGCTACGATGTGGTGGACGAGCGAAAATTCACCCTGCATCTGCGCAAAGGGCACCGCTGGTCGGACGGGGCGCCCTTTACCTCGGACGATTTCAAATACTGGTGGGTGAATGTCGCCAACAACCCCGATCTGTCCCCCTCGGGTCCGCCGGAATTTCTGCGGGTAAACGGGGAATTTCCACAAGTCAGCTTTCCCGACCCGCTGACCATCATCTATGAATGGTCCCAGCCCAACACCCATTTCATCCCGACACTGGCACAGGCCCGCCCGCCGTTCATCTTTCGGCCCGCGCATTACCTGAAACAGTTTCACGCCGATTTTACCACGCCCGAGGCGATGGAAGAAAAGATCGAAACCATGCGTGTGCGCAGTTGGGCCGCGATGCACAACAAGCTGGACAACATGTATAAATTCGACAATCCGGACCTGCCCACCTTGCAGCCCTGGATGCGGGTCCGGGGCAATGCCAACAGCCGCTTCATGTTCGTGCGCAACCCCTATTACCACCGGATCGACAGCCACGGCACCCAACTGCCCTATATAGACGAAGTGGAAATGACCGTGGTCGGGCGCGGGTTGGTGGCGGCGAAATCCAACGCAGGCGAAAGTGATTTGCAGGCACGCGGGCTGGGGTTTCGCGATATTTCCATCCTGAAGAAAGGCGAGCTTGAACACGGCAATTACCGCGTGTTCCTGTGGGCAAACGGCACCGCCTCGCAGATCGCGATATATCCGAACCTGAACTATGCCGATCCTGAATGGCGCAAAATCTTGCGCGATGTGCGCTTCAGGCGGGCGCTGTCGCTGGGGATCGACCGGCGCATGATCAACCGTGCACTCTATTTCGGTATCGCCAAAGAAGGCGGCATGACTGTTTTGCCCCAAAGCCCGTTCTATAACGGTGCCTATCGCGCGGCATGGGCGCAATTCGACATCCAGCAGGCCAATGCGCTGCTGGATGATATGGGCCTGACCGACCGCACCCCCGCCGGATACCGCAAACTGCCCGATGGCCGCCCATTGGCGATCATTGTGGAAACGGCGGGTGAACGCCAGGAGGTCGAGAACGCGCTTCAGATCATCACCGACACATGGCGCGACATCGGCGTGCGCCTGATCATGCGCCCGTTCAGCCGCGACACCCTGCGCAACCGCGTCTATTCGGGGGCGTCTATGGCCTCGGTCTGGTATGGCTGGGACAATGGCATTCCGACACTGGACACATCCCCCGATTATCTGGCCCCGCGCGCACAGGAATTTTTCGCATGGCCCATGTGGGGGCAGTATTTCCAGACCGACGGGCAGGCCGGCGAGGCCCCCGACATGCCGGACCCCATCCGCCTGTTACAGCTATCAAAGGATTGGGAAAAAGCCACCAACCGCAGTGAACGCCGCGTGATCTGGGATGAAATGCTGGCAATCCATGCGGATCAGCAATACGGCATCGGCCTGTTGTCCGAGGCCCCTCAACCCGTTGTCGTTTCGCGCCGCCTGCGCAACGTGCCCGAAGTGGCCTTTTGGGCGTGGGAGCCCGGCGCGCAATTCGGCATCCACCGGCCCGACGAATTCTTCTTCACCACGGAAGGGGGCGAATGATGGCAATCCTGCGCTATGCCACCTTGCGGTTTATCACCATGCTGCTGACGCTGCTTGTGGTGTCGGTGCTGATTTTCATCATCATCAACCTGCCCCCGGGCGATTACCTGTCAAACCAGCTGACCGAATTGCGCGCCACAGGTCAGGAGGCCGGCATCGCCAAGGCCGAATTCATGTATCACGAATACGCCATGGACCGCCCGCTGTGGGAACAATACACGATCTGGATGGGGTTCACCCCCGGCCCGCAGGGATATTCCGGCATGTTGCAGGGCGATTTCGGCTGGTCGTTCGAATTTGACCGGCCGGTTTCCGAAATCGTAGGCGAAGCGCTGTGGCTGACCGTTCTGGTCAATGTCGCGGCGGTGCTGTTCGTCTATCTGGTGGCGCTGCCGCTGGGGGTTCTGGCGGCAGCCAAGGCGAAAACATGGGTGGATTATACCAGTTCGTTCATAGGCTATCTGGGTCTGGCCACACCGAATTTTCTGCTGGCGCTGATGCTGTTCTATTACGGCCACCGCTATTTTGATCTGCCGATTGGCGGGCTGATGGCGCCGGAACTGGAAGGCGAGCCGATGAGCCTTGAAAAGGTGAAATCGATCCTTGTGCATCTGATCGTCCCGACCTTTGTGATCGGCACCGCAGGGGCGGCCGGGATGATGCAACGCCTGCGTGCCAATCTGCTGGATGAATTGGGCAAACCCTATGTCGAAACCGCCCGTGCCAAGGGGCTTCCGCCAGCCAAGCGGCTGTGGAAATACCCGCTGCGCATGGCGTTCAACCCGTTCGTGGCAGACATCGGCAACCTGCTGCCGTCGCTGATATCGGGGTCGGTGCTGGTGTCGGTGGTGCTGGGCCTGCAAACCATCGGCCCCGCCCTGCTGACCGCCTTGAAAACACAGGACCAGTTTCTGGCCGGTTTCATCCTGTTGTTCGTAGCGCTGCTGACATTGGTGGGTACGATGATTTCGGATGTGCTGTTGATGCTGCTTGATCCGCGCATCCGTTACGGGGGGCGTGACTGATGACCATTTTACCCGACGGACGCTATGTTTCGGACGCCCCCTATGATGAAAACGAAGACCTGAGCGCGATCGAACGCGCCGATCTGGACATGCCCAACTGGAAACTGGTCTGGCGGGCGTTTCGCAAACACCGGCTGGCACTGATTTCGGGCATTTTCCTGCTGGTCGGCTATCTGCTGTTGCCGTTTGCCGGTTTCATTGCCCCCTACACCCCGAACGAGCGCAACGCCGATTACCTCTATGCGCCGCCCCAAG
>WGBJ01000110.1 GCA_015494385.1 Marinosulfonomonas sp. | reverse complement strand
GTCGGGATATGCCCGCGCGCTGGAGTGGTTTGATTCCTGCCTGCCGGACTTCTTTGCCAAACTGGGCAAGGACGATATGGTGATTTTCACCGCCGACCACGGCAATGATCCGACATGGGTTGGCGGCGATCATACCCGCGAACGGGTGCCGGTGATCGGCTTTGGATTGGGAAACAAGGAAATCGGATTGCGCGGGTTTGTCGATGTAGGGACAAGTGTCGCCGACCATTTGGGCGTACCAGCACAGGGAACAGGGAAAAGCTTTCTATGAATTTGAATACACTACCGAAAATCGAACTGCACACTCACCTTGAGGGTGCAGCCCCGCCGGAATTTATCCGGCGGCTGGCGCAGGAAAAACATATGGACCTGACGGGGGTTTTCGATGACGAAGGCGGCTATGCCTTTGATAACTTCCTGCATTTTCTAAAGGTTTACGAGGCCGCAACCGCCGTGTTGCAAACGCCCGAGGATTACCACCGCCTGACCTTGGCCGTGCTGGAAAAATCCGCAGCCAACGGGGTGATTTATACCGAAACCTTTGTCTCACCGGATTTTTGCGGCGGCCGCGATCTGGGCGCGTGGAAGGAATATGTCCACGCGATGCAGGAGGCCAGCGATATGGCCGAAAAATCCCACGGGATTGTGCTAAAGGGCATCGTTACCCCGATCCGGCATTTCGAGGTGGGCAAAGCCAAAGAGGTCGCCCATTGCGCTGTGGAAACATTCGGTGACTGGGTGGTGGGTTTTGGTATCGGCGGGGACGAGGGCGCAGGCAAGTTTTCCGACTTCGCCTATGCCTATGACATGGCCCGCGAGGCCGGAATGCATCTGACCGCCCATGCCGGCGAATTTGGCGGCGCCCAATCCGTGCGCAGCGCGATCCGTGATCTGGGAGTTTCGCGCATCGGCCACGGGGTGCGCGCGATCGAGGATATGTCGGTGGTCGAGGAACTGGTGGAACGCGACGTGGTGCTCGAGGTTTGCCCCGGCTCCAACATCGCGCTGGGGCTGTTTCCCAATTGGGAGGAACACCCGATCGCCCGCCTGCGGGACGCTGGTGTGAAGGTCACCGTGTCCACCGATGATCCGCCCTTTTTCCACACAACCATGAATGACGAATATAACAACCTTGCGCGGGCTTTTGCTTGGGATGAAAATGTGTTCAAAGAGATTAATACAACCGCCGCCAACGCCGCCTTTTGCGATGACGCAACCCGCAAGACGCTGCTGGAAAAATTGGAGTAGCCCATGAGCGAACATCTGACCGTCGTATCCCACCCCCTTGTTTTGCATAAACTGTCGTTAATGCGGGAAAAAACCACCTCGACTGCGGTGTTTCGCCAGTTGCTGCGCGAAATCAGCGTGCTGTTGGCCTATGAGGTCACCCGTGAACTGGACATGACCACCAAGCGGATCGAAACCCCCATTCAGGAAATGGACGCGCCGGTTCTGGCGGGCAAGAAACTGGCGCTGATTTCGATCCTGCGCGCTGGCAACGGGCTGCTGGACGGTGTGCATGACCTGATCCCCTCGGCCCGCGTCGGGTTTGTCGGCCTGTACCGCGACGAAGAAACCCTGCAACCGGTGCAGTATTATTTCAAAGTGCCGACCGAGTTGGACGAACGTCTGGTGATCGCGGTGGACCCGATGCTGGCCACCGGCAATTCCTCGGTCGCGGCGATTGATCTGCTGAAAGAGGCGGGCGCCACCAACATCCGGTTCCTGTGCCTGCTGGCTGCCCCCGAAGGTATTGCGCGGATGAAAGAGGCGCATCCAGATGTGCCGATTGTCACCGCAGCGGTTGACGAAAAGCTGAATGAACTGGGTTATATCGTGCCCGGTCTGGGCGATGCGGGCGACCGGATGTTCGGCACCAAATAGGCCTATTCGCTACAGATATTCTGCAAAGCGACCCATTCACCGTCCGACAGGACGGGGGTGGGTGCTGTGGTGATAAAGGGGTCGGCCTCGATCAGTTCTATCGTGGTTTCACCTGTGGGGTCCTCGGCATAGGCATAGGGCGAGGAGCGCAGGCTGGCGGACTGGAACTCGGTTAATAGCGCTTGGGCATCGAGCGGGGTTTGCGGGGTGGTCAGCAATTCTTCGGCATAGCTGTCCAGCACAGCGTCCGATATTTCGCCGGTGGTCAGCAGCCCGAATGTGGCCCGCAATCCGGCACTGCGCAGCAGGGGTTCCATCGGGTCGGTCAACTGCCCGCGCAACTGTTCGGCCAGAATATATCCGGCGGGGACATCCGGTTCCTCGTAATCCTCGACCAGGGCGCGGTTCAACAGGATGAACCCACCCGGAAGATGGGCCGCCTTGGCCACGCCCGCAGGCAGCACCAGCAGTTTGATCTCTTGATCTCCTGACAGCCGTTCCTCGAGCGTCGCAAGCGCACGGTTGCCATTGGTGGTGCTGCAAGGCTGGCCCGCGATACGTTTGATCTTGGTGGCAAGGGTTTGGCCGATTTCATACCGCTTGACCTCGGGCACGACCGACAGGGTGTGGCGCAACAGGGCATCGGGCAGCCAGAAAATGACCAGTGCAGCCACCGTGGCAAAGGAGCCCGCCATCAACCACCAACGCAGGCGTTTGGGGTGGGGGCGGTGGCGCTCGATCTCGGCGCAGATTTCCTCGATCGCCCCGATCATGGTGTCGTCTTCTATTTCCAGCGTTTCGGTGATGTCGTCCTCGTCCGGACTATAGATCGCGGGGCGCTGTTTCGGGTTCAAGCGGTGGATTGCGTGCAGCGACCAATGGGCCAATGCGGTGTTGTTCATATCGGACAGAACGATGGTGGCATTGCCAAAGGAAACCACCACCTCGCGCCGCTGGGCATCGGGGGTTTCACGCCACAGGCCGGTTGTTTCCAGCCGCTCGTATTTGGACAATGCGGTCATAATATGGGTGGGCCTGCTCGGGTGCCTCGTTATCAATTACGGCAATGATAGCGCAAAGAGGGGCGGTTTGCCAATGCGGGTTGTTGGCAAAGCGCTTTAGCGTATGTTGAAAAGGGCGGCGGGGTGAACCCCGCCCTACATTTGTTTCGCCATTTCGCGTAGTTCGAACTTTTGTATTTTGCCCGTGGCGGTTTTGGGCAGCTCCATGAACACCACCTGTTTGGGGGTTTTGAAACCGGCCAGATGGCTGCGCACGAATTTGATGATTTCATCCTCGGTGGCGGATGCGCCCTCTTTCAATTCGACAAAGGCGCAAGGCACCTCGCCCCATTTGTCGTCGGGTTTGGCCACCACGGCACACAGGCTGACCGCGTCGTGGTGCATGATGGTGCCCTCGACCTCGACCGAGGATATATTCTCGCCGCCGGAAATGATGATGTCCTTGGCCCGGTCGGAAATCTGGAAATAGGTGTCGGGGTGCTGCACCGCGATGTCGCCGGAATGGAAATAACCACCGGCGAACGCTTCTGCCGTGGCCTCCGGGTTCTTCAGATACCCCTTCATCACCGCATTTCCGCGCAGCATGATTTCGCCCTGTGTTACCCCGTCCATCGGGATCTGGGCCATGTTTTCATCCATCACCGTGACGTCATCCATCATCGGGCTGGCAACGCCCTGCCGCGCCTTGATGGCGATCTTGTCGTCCTCGGGCAGAGTGCCCCATTCGACCTCGTTCCAGTAACATTCGGTGACGTGGCCATAGGTTTCGGTCAACCCGTAAACATGCATCACGTCAAAGCCGCAGGTCTCGATTTTTTTCAGGATGGCGGGGGCGGGGGGCGCACCGGCGGTCAGCACGCTGACGCGGTGATCGAATGGCAGGCGGTCCTCCTCGGGCGCGTTGACGATCATGTTCAGAACAATCGGCGCGCCGCCGAAATGGGTGACCTTTTCAACGCTGACCGCGTGATAGATCGCCTGTGGCGTGACATCGCGCAGACACACAACCGTGCCGCCGATCACCGGCATCATCCAGGTGTGGCACCAGCCGTTGCAATGGAACAGCGGCACAATGGCCAGATAGCGCGGGTGCAGCACCATTTGCCAACTGATCACCATGCCCATCGTTTGCAGATAAGCGCCGCGGTGGTGATAGACCACGCCCTTGGGCCGTCCGGTGGTGCCCGAGGTGTAGTTCAGCGCGATGCTTTCCCATTCGTCCTGCGGCATCACCCAGTCAAAGGCGGGGTCGCCCTTGGCCAGCATGTCCTCGTATTCCGGATGGCGGCCACTGGCGGGGTGGCCGGATTGCGGGTCGGCGACTTCGATGATGGTGGGGCCTTTGCCCTCCATCGCTTCAACCGCCGCTTCGGCCAGCGGCAGGAAGGCGGTATCGACCAGCACGAATTTCGCACCACCGTGGCTGAAAATATAGGCCACCGTGTCCACATCCAGCCGGATGTTGATGGTGTTCAGAATGGCGCCTGTCGCGGGAATGGCAAAATGGGCTTCGGCCTGTGCGGGGATGTTGGGCAGCAGGGTGGCGACCACATCGCCCGATTGCAGACCCATGTCGGTCAGGGCCGAGGCCGCGCGGCTGATCCGGTCATGATACTGCCGGTAGGTCAGGCGGATATCGCCGTAAACCAGCGCCTCGTGATTGGGATAGACACGCGCGGCGCGGCGCAGGTGGGACAGCGGGGTCAGCGGCACATAATTCGCCGCGCATTTGTCCAGTCCGGTTTCGTCAGCCAGCCATCCCATCGTTTTCCCTCCCGTTACGATATGATCCGCGAATAATGCGGTTGCGGGCGTAAATTGCAAAGGATTTCCGCGCGTGCCGTTCATTTTCCCGCTGTGCTGAATGGCCGGATCGGGTAACCATATCGCATGATCATTTCGCACGGGCGCAAATATATCTTTGTCCACATCCCCAAAACCGGCGGCACCGCACTGTCGCTGGCGCTGGAGGGGCGGGTGAAAAAGGATGACATCCTGATCGGTGACACCCCCAAAGCCGTGAAACGCCGCCGCCGTTTGAAGGGGGTGCAGAGCAGCGGGCGGTTGTGGAAACATGCGCGACTGGTGGATATTTACGGGCTGGTGACACAGGACCAGATCGAGGACTATTTTACCTTCACCCTGGTGCGCAACCCGTGGGACCGGCTGGTCAGCTATTACCACTGGCTGCAGGATCAGAGGTTTGACCACCCCGCAGTGAGGCTGGCGCAGCGGCTGGATTTCAGTGGGTTTCTGAATGACGAACATACGCGACGGACGGTGCGCACGGGGTCATATCGTCAGTTCATGTATGACAAGGCAGGGGTGGAGCGCTGTGATCTGTTCATCCGGCTGGAACATCTGCAACAGGATCTGGCTCCGCTAGAGGGGCATCTGGGATTTTCACTGGGGCAGATACCGGTTGTGAACAGGTCCAGTCGTGATGCCGATTATCGCCGCTATTACAGCGATGCCGATGCCGGGGTGCTGGGTGAAATCTGCGCGGGGGATATTGCACGGTTCGGGTATGCGTTTTGAAACAGCTTGTAATAGAAAAGTAGCCCTTCCCCTCATATGTAGGGAAAGGGCCTGTTTAATCATGAAGCCGAATTACGCTGCCTTGGCATCCTTGCTAAACCGCCCGTAAAAACTCTCGCCTTTATCGGCCATTTCGCGCAGCAGGTCGGGTGTGCTGAACCGCTCGCCATAGGTCTTGGTCAGGTGGTCGCAAATCTCGACGGCCTTGGCTTCGCCGATCATATCCAGCCAGCTGAACGGCCCGCCCGACCACGGCGCAAAGCCCCAGCCGAGGATCGCGCCAACGTCGCCTTCGCGGATGTCCTCAAGCACACCTTCCTCCAGCGCGCGCACGGCTTCCAGCACTTGCGCCATCAGCAGGCGGTGCTGCACCTCGTGCACGTCCGGCTGATCTTCGGCAAGCGGGTATTTCGCTGCCAGACCGTCCCACAGCCCCAGCCGCTTGCCCTTTTCGTCATAGGCATAGAAACCGGCCTTGGTTTTGCGGCCCAGACGGCCCTCGTCGGCCATCCAGAACAGCACCTCGTCCACCGCGCCATCGGGATAGGCATCGCCCATCGCCGCGCGGGTGGCTTTGGCGATTTTCACGCCCAGATCAATCGAAGTTTCATCGACCAGCTGCAACGGCCCCAGCGGCATCCCGACCAGTTTGGCGGCGTTTTCCACCAGTGCGGGGGCGACGCCCTCTTTCACCATGCGGATGCCCTCGTTGATGTAGGGGATGATGCAGCGGTTGGCATAGAAGAAGCGCGCGTCATTGACCACGATCGGGGTTTTGCGGATCTGGCGCACGAAATCCAGCGCCTTGGCCACGGCCACATCGCCAGTTTCCTTGCCCTTGATGATCTCGACCAGCAGCATCTTTTCAACCGGTGAAAAGAAGTGGATGCCGATAAACTGCTCGGGCCGTTTGGAGGCCTTGGCCAGTTCGGTGATCGGCAGGGTCGAGGTGTTGGTGGCAAAGATGCAGTCGTCCCCAACCACCGCTTCGACCTTGGCGGTGACTTCGGCCTTGATTTTCGGGTCCTCGAACACCGCTTCAACGATCAGGTCACAGC
Organism: Marinosulfonomonas sp.; assembly: GCA_015494385.1. GTDB lineage: Bacteria > Pseudomonadota > Alphaproteobacteria > Rhodobacterales > Rhodobacteraceae > Profundibacter. Next base: position 821 of record WGBJ01000110.1, on the reverse strand, counting down.
CCTTCAGCGCGGCATAATCGGTGGTGGCGGTGATCAGGTTCAGCGCCGCTTCTTTCTTTTCGGGCGTGGCCTTTTTGCGGGCGATGCCCTTGTCCATATAGGTGGCGGTGTAATCCTTGCCGCGGTCGGCGGCGGCCTGATCCTGGTCGATCAGCACCACTTCGATTCCGGCCATGGCGGATACCAGCGTGATACCGGCGCCCATCATGCCAGCGCCCAGAACGCCCAGCTTTTTCACCTGTTGCGGCGGCACATCGGGGCGGTTTGCGCCTTTTTCCAGCGCCTCCTTGTTGATGAACAGGCTGCGGATCATGGCGGATGAGGACGGGTTCATCATCACATTGGTGAACCAGCGGGCCTCGATCCTGATGGCGGTGTCAAAGGGCACCAGCGCCCCTTCGTATACGGCAGACAGCAGGGCCTTGGCGGCGGGGTAGACGCCCCAAGTGTTGCCGTTCACCATGGCGGATGCGCCAACGAAGGTCATGAAACCGGCGGGGTGGTAGGGCGCACCACCGGGCATTTTATAGCCCTTGGCATCCCATGGTTTCAGGATGTCGGCATCCTTGGCGTTCAAAACCCATTCCTTGGCTTTGGCCAGCAATTCGTCCGCCGGAACCACCTCGTCAATCACGCCGGCCATTTTGGCGGCTTTGGGGTTGTTCAACTTGCCTTGCAGCAACAGCGGGGATGCGGCCATCGCACCCATCTTGCGCACAAGGCGTGTGGTGCCGCCCATGCCGGGGAAGATACCGACCAGAATTTCCGGCAGGCCGATTTTGGCCTTTGGGTTGTCGGCGGCAAAGATGCGGTGGCACGAC
>WGBJ01000109.1 GCA_015494385.1 Marinosulfonomonas sp. | reverse complement strand
GGACAGTTGACGGTGATTTCACTGGCGTTTCTGACTGTTGGCGTGTGGTTTCGCAACAAACCGTGGTATCGTAGCCGCATATCCATTCCCGCATCACTGATTATTGCCGCGATCGGTGCCTATTGGTTCTTTGAGCGGGTGTTTCTATAGGTTTGCCGGATCATCCTGCAAAATAGGGCTTGCGCATCATTTACCCCCTTTGTATACGCGCGAAATCAACTCCGCAGGCGGGGCTGGGCCGACACGGGGAGAAATCCCGTTAGGTCCGCCGGTTGGGCATATGCCCTGATTACCCCGCCCTAGGCAACGAAACCGGAAAAAAAGGACTATAAGCATGGCGCTTCCTGAATTTACCATGCGACAGCTGCTTGAAGCTGGCGTACACTTTGGCCACCAGACACAACGCTGGAACCCTAAAATGGGTCCGTTCATCTATGGCGCGCGTAATGGCATCCACATCCTCGACCTGACGCAAACTGTTCCAATGCTGGATCAAGCCCTGCAGGCCGTTCGCGATGTTGCTGCCAAGGGCGGCCGTATCCTGTTTGTCGGCACGAAACGTCAGGCGGCTGGCCCGATTGCCGATGCTGCTGAAAAATGCGCACAGTATTACATGAACCACCGTTGGCTGGGCGGCACGCTGACCAACTGGCAGACCATTTCCAAGTCGATCAAACGCTTGAAAGACCACGACGAACTGCTGGAAAGCGGCGCCGAGGGTCTGACCAAGAAAGAGCGTCTGGGCATCGAGCGCGAGCAGGCCAAACTGCAAGCCAGCCTGGGCGGCATCCGCGAAATGGGCACCACGCCGGACCTGATCTTTGTGATCGACGTTCGCAAAGAAGATCTGGCCATCGCCGAAGCCAACAAGCTGGGCATTCCGGTTGTGGCTGTGGTTGACTCCAACTGTAACCCCGACGGTATCGATTACATCATCCCCGGCAACGACGACGCATCGCGCGCCATTTCGCTTTATTGCGATCTGATGGCCCGTGCCGCACTTGACGGTATGACCGCACAAATGGGTGCTGCCGGTATCGATCTGGGCGAAATGGAAGAAGCACCTGTCGAAGAAGTGGTTGCAGAAGCCCCGGCAGAAGAAAAAGCCGAAGAGCCGGCCAAAGACGAAAAAGCCGCGGCCGAAAGCTAAACCAAACAGATAGGGTGCGGTTTTGGCCGCACCCGCACATGTTATTTATTTCAGGAGATCCATGATGGCGATTACAGCTGCAATGGTAAAAGAGCTTCGTGACAGCACTGGCGCTGGCATGATGGACGCAAAAAAAGCACTGGTCGAAAACGACGGTGACATGGAAGCCGCGGTTGACTGGCTGCGCACCAAAGGTCTGGCCAAAGCGGCCAAGAAATCGGGCCGTACGGCTGCCGAAGGTCTGGTTGCTGTCAAGGTTGATGGTGGCAAGGGTGTGGCTGTCGAAGTGAACTCGGAAACCGACTTTGTTGCAAAGAACGCCGATTTTCAGGAAATGGTTGGCGGGATCGCCGATGTTGCCCTGACAGTTAACGACATCGACGCACTGAACGCTGCAGATATGGGTGGCAAATCTGTCGCCGATACCGTGACAGACAAAATCGCCGTGATCGGTGAAAACATGTCGGTGCGCCGTATGACCACGCTGGATGGCGATCAGGTCGTATCTTATGTGCATAACGCTGTAGCTGACGGCATGGGCAAAATCGGCGTGCTGGTTGCGCTGAAAGGTGACGATGCGGCATTTGGCCGTCAGGTTGCCATGCACATTGCCGCGGTAAACCCAGCGTCCTTGTCCGAGGACGATCTGGACCCGTCGGTTATCGAGCATGAAAAAGAGATTCTGACTCAGCAAGCCCGCGAATCCGGCAAGCCCGAGCAAGTGATCGAAAAGATGATCATCGGCCGGATGAAAAAGTTCCTGTCCGAGGTGACACTGCTGGGCCAGTCTTTTGTGATCAACCCCGATCTGACCGTTGGCGATGCCGCCAAAGAGGCCGGTGTTGAAATCACCGGTTTTGCCCGTCTGGAAGTGGGCGAGGGGATCGAGAAGAAAGAAGAAGACTTTGCAGCAGAAGTTGCAAAGATGAACAGCTAGGGTTTAACCCGAATAGCGAGAAAAAGGAGGCCCTTTCCGAAATGCCGGGAGGGGCCTTTTTCTATGATTTCTTAATTAGCTGCCAAATGAAAAAACGGTGCAACCCGGGCAAGGATCACACCGTTTTAAAATGCGGCCACCTAATGGGGATGAGGACAGACCGCAATGTTAGTTGCTGGCCAGAGCAAAGGGACTATTCTTCCTCTGACCAACATCCGGTTTCCCGGGCAAACCGTCTAGCCATGCAATCACATGGGTTCTCGGTCCGCTTAAGTTCCCAGGCATAAATGCCACCACTCACGGAACAACAATAGATTGCACCTTAACGCCGCGTAAAGATAGTAAGGTATTCCATACCTGTCTAAAAAGACAGTATTCTGGGGTGGATTAGCTATCCAGAATGAAGATTTGATTCTGGAATGAAGCCTTTAACACCGCCTGCGCGGTAGTATCCACATCCAGGGCCTCGCGAGCGAGTCGCAAATGCTTTTCCACAGTGGCTGTTGTCAGCCCCATTATAGTGGCAATATCCTGCATCGTCTTGCCTTCACCGACCCATTCCAGCACTTCGCGCTGGCGTGCAGTCAGGGCGCGCCGGGAACTGGTGTAGGGCAGGCTGATAATCTTTAGATGCGCCATATTGTTCATCACAAGGATTTCGCGCCCGTGACGTTCCCATGTGGCATCTACTTCGGATTGAGTGATTCCCGGGCGGGCTGTCAGGCCAATACCGCCACGGTTGCGAACCGAATCGGTTTTAAAGCCGATGGTAAAGCCCGCGATGACTCCCATCTCTTTGTTAAACTCCAACGCTTTGCGTTCGCCGATTGTAAGGGTTTCTTCCGGTATCGTTTGAATCCAGCTCCAACTGCAGGCCCCAACATTTTCGACGGACCAACGCAGCATTG
>WGBJ01000108.1 GCA_015494385.1 Marinosulfonomonas sp. | reverse complement strand
CCGATCACCACGGCCGGCATGAACGCAATCAGGATCGACAGGATAAAGCGGCGCGATTGCGGATCATTCGGCGCGGTGCGAAACACATGCCACAGCTTGCCGGAATAGATCGTCAGGATTGCCAGAACCGACCCCAGCTGGATCACCACCTCGAACGTCTTGCCCGCCGATTCGAACCCCAGAAAATGGCCTGCCAACAACAGGTGGCCGGTCTAGGACACCGGCAGGAATTCGGTCAACCCCTCCAGCACCCCCAGAAACAGTGAAACCAGCGTGGTGCTGTCGGTCATAGGAACCCCTTAACTAGGCTTTACGCAGTTTCTTGGCTGATTCCTTGATCGAGGCATATTCACCGGACGGGCGGAACCGCCACAGGTAATCCGGCGCAACGGCCTCGAACGGGGTCGGCTTGATCCCCAGATCTAACAGTCCACGGGCATCGTCCGACACCACATTGTCATGCTTCAGCAACCTCACCTGATCGCGTGACAGGATGGTGTTGGGGATCAGCCCCCCCGTAACCGCCTGCATCATGTCAAAGCCGAAACCCATGACCGAACCAACCCAGAACGGCAGGTTCACCACCAGACGCCGGCGCTGGATTACTTTCAGCATATACTGAACCAGCCCTTTCAGCGTGTCCACTTCCGGCCCGCCCAATTCGTAAACACCGGTGGGCGCGTCACCTGTCAGGGCGACTTCGGCGGCGGCGGCAACATCGTCGACATAAACCGGCTGAAAACGTGTCTTTCCGCCGACAAGCGGCAGAACCATCGAAAACGTTGTCATTGAGGCGAAACGGTTAAAGAACCGGTCCTCGATCCCGAACACCACAGACGGGCGCAGGATGGTCGCATTGGGGAAAAAGGTTTTTACGCTCTGCTCGCCCAACCCTTTGGTGCGGGCATAGTCGCTGTCGCTGTTCACGTCCGCCGCAATGGATGACACATGTACCATCCGCTTGATTCCGGCCAGCGCCGCCAGCCGCGCGATCCGCTCGGCCCCTTTGTGATGGACGGCATCGAACTTGTTCTTGCCCAGATTATTCAGGATCCCCACACAGTTCACCACCGCATCCGCACCACGCATCGCATGCCGCACCGAAGCGTCATCGCGAATGTTGCACAATTCCGGCTCGACCTGTCCGACCACACCGTAGGTCTGCACAAACAATGCCTCGTTGGGACGACGCACCGCGACACGCACACGCCAGCCCGCTTTGGCCATCCGCCGTGCAATGTAACGCCCGACAAAACCGGACCCGCCGTAAATGGTGACAAGTTTGGACATGGGAAACCTCCGATCAAATGTTGTTTTCTCAATAGCTTTTTAAGGGCCGGGGGACAAGCAAAGATGATAAGGTGAAAAAATACCTTTTCTGCCGTTGACACCCCCCGCGAGTCTCTGTAATCCGCCCCTACGACACCTGCCCAGGTGGCGGAATGGTAGACGCGCTAGCTTCAGGTGCTAGTGTCCTTACGGGCGTGGAGGTTCAAGTCCTCTCCTGGGCACCAAAAAATCTTCTCATACATCCTTATATCAACTAAAATCGTTGATTCCTTGGGAATTTGCGGCTTTCCCGAACCCTGCCCAAGGCCAAGATTCAAACCCAGACCTCTCTGGCGGCTTTAGGGGCAAAGTAACTTCATCTGCCTGTGTTGTTTCAGGATTGGTGTTAGGGCGGTTAATAGAATCCACCACCTCGTGGCCGCAAACGACCGACATCACGAACAAGAGTGGGAATCTCGCGAAGCCTGGGGGTTTTATTTTGCCGGATAAGTTGGCTGGGACGGTAGGATTCGAACCTACGATCTGCGCTACCAAAAAGCGTTGCCCTACCACTAGGCCACGTCCCAACTTATCGGGTAAATACGATGGACCGCGGGACTCTTCAAGCCCCGAAATGAGAAAAATTTACCTGCTGGAATTATTCTTCCATCGCGTCCCTGTTTAGCAGGTCCCCCGCTTCGGTTTCGCCGCGTTCGGACGCGATCATGCGTTCCAGCTCTGCGGTTTCTTCCGTACCCACATTTTCGACCTCATCTTTTTTGGCCTTTCGTTTTGCACTTGCAGCCGGCTTCTTCGCCGCTTCCAGCAACGCCTCGCGGACGATGCGAATGGCTTCTCCACGGGCCAGAAATACATCGGATTCGCGTTGGTCCACCCAAAGGGACACCCGCAATGTTGCTTTGCCGGCGTCGGCAGATTCGATCCAAACATTCGGCGACGGGGTTTCCAGCGCAAAAGGCAATGCCTTGACCGTATCCAGCACCACACGGCGTTGCTGTTTCAACCCTTTGCCTGCATCAACGATCTGGTCAAAGGTAACCCGTCGCGATTTGTTGCGCGTGTAGTTAATGATCCGGCTTTTGAACACAGTGGCATTGGGGATCCGGATATGGTTGCCATCCAGTGACAACAGGATCGTGGCGCGTGATGT
>WGBJ01000107.1 GCA_015494385.1 Marinosulfonomonas sp. | reverse complement strand
GATGATCATCCGCGCCTACCGCATCCGTGGCCATCTGGCCGCCGATCTGGACCCGCTGGGGCTGGCCGGTCGCGAACCCCACCCCCGAGCTGGAACCGGAATCCTACGGTTTCACCGAAGCCGACATGGACCGCCCGATTTTCATCGACAATGTGCTGGGCCTGCAAATGGCCTCGATGCGCCAGATCGTCGACATCCTGAAGCGCACCTATTGCGGCACCTTTGCCCTGCAATACATGCATATCTCCAATGCTGAACAGGCCGGTTGGCTGAAAGAGCGGATCGAGGGCTATGGCAAGGAAATCCAGTTCACCCGCGAGGGCCGCAAGGCCATCCTGAACAAGCTGGTCGAGGCCGAAGGTTTCGAGAAATTCCTGCATGTGAAATACATGGGCACAAAACGGTTCGGTCTGGATGGCGGCGAAAGCCTGATCCCGGCGATGGAGCAGATCATCAAACGCGGTGGCGATCTGGGGGCCAAGGAAATTGTCATCGGCATGCCCCACCGTGGCCGCCTTTCGGTGCTGGTCAACGTAATGGGCAAACCTTACCGTGCGGTGTTCAACGAATTTCAGGGCGGCAGTTTCAAACCCGAAGATGTGGATGGCTCGGGTGATGTGAAATATCACCTCGGGGCGTCCTCGGACCGTTCGTTCGGCGGTGAATCCGTGCACCTGTCGCTGACCGCCAACCCCAGCCACCTCGAGGCTGTAAACCCTGTTGTTCTGGGCAAATCCCGCGCCAAGCAGGACCAGAAGCACGACAAGGAACGCTCCAGCGTTATCCCGCTGCTGCTGCATGGGGATGCCGCCTTTGCCGGTCAGGGCGTGATTTCGGAATGTTTCGGCCTGTCGGGCCTGACGGGCCATCGCACCGGTGGCACCATTCACATCGTGGTCAACAACCAGATCGGCTTTACCGCCGCGCCGCATTTCAGCCGCTCGTCGCCTTATCCCACAGATATTGCCCTGATGGTCGAAGCACCGATTTTTCATGTGAACGGTGATGATCCCGAAGCGGTGGTGCATGCGGCCAAAGTGGCCACCGAATTCCGTCAGAAGTTCCACAAGGACGTGGTGATCGACATCTTCTGCTATCGCCGCTTTGGTCACAACGAGGGGGACGAACCGATGTTCACCAACCCTCTGATGTACAAAAAGATCAAAACCCAGAAAACCACGCTCCAGCTATATACCGAACGGCTGATCCGCGACGGGCTGATCCCCGAAGGCGAGATCGAGGAAATGAAAACCGCGTTTCAGGCCCACCTGAACGAGGAATTCGAGGCCGGCAAGGACTATAAACCGAACAAGGCCGACTGGCTGGATGGCCGCTGGAAACACCTGTCCAAACATGACGATAACTACCAGCGCGGCCAGACCGCCATCCCCGAGGAAACCTATACCGAAGTTGGCGCTGCCCTGACCCACATCCCTGATGGCTATCCGGTGCATAAAACCGTTGCCCGTATGCTGGATGCCAAGAAAAAGATGATTGATAGCGGCAAGTCTATCGACTGGGCCACCGGCGAAGCCCTCGCATTTGGGTCGCTGCAAACCGAGGGTTTCCCCGTCCGTCTGGTGGGTCAGGATTCGACCCGCGGCACATTCAGCCACCGCCATTCGGCCCTGATCAATCAGGACACCGAAGAACGCTATTATCCGCTGAACAATATCCGCGAAGGTCAGGCCCATTTCGAAGTGATCGATTCGATGCTGTCGGAATATGCGGTGCTGGGGTTTGAATACGGCTATTCACTGGCCGAACCCAACGCCCTGACCCTGTGGGAAGCGCAGTTCGGCGATTTCGCCAACGGTGCGCAGATCATGTTCGACCAGTTCATTTCATCCGGCGAGCGCAAATGGCTGCGCATGTCGGGTCTTGTCTGCCTGCTGCCGCATGGATTTGAAGGGCAAGGGCCGGAACACTCCTCGGCCCGTCTGGAACGCTATCTGCAAATGAGCGCCGAGGACAACTGGGTGGTTGCCAACTGCACCACGCCGGCCAACTATTTCCACATCCTGCGCCGCCAGATGCACCGCACCTACCGCAAACCGCTGATCCTGATGACGCCCAAATCCCTGCTGCGCCACAAGCGCGCCGTGTCGGACAAGGCCGAATTCATCACCGGATCGTCCTTTCACCGGATCCTGTGGGATGACGCGCAAAAGGGCACATCCGAAACCAAACTGGTCGCCGATGACAAAATCAAGCGCGTGGTGATGTGTTCGGGCAAGGTTTACTACGACCTGCTGGAAGAACGCGAAAAACGCGGCATCAACGACATCTACCTGCTGCGGATCGAACAATTCTATCCGGTCCCCGCCATGTCCATGTCCAAGGAACTGGGCCGGTTCACCAACGCCGATGTGATCTGGTGTCAGGAGGAACCCAAAAACCAGGGCGCCTGGACCTTTATGGAACCCAATATCGAATGGGTCCTTGGCCGCATCAAAGCCAAATCCAAACGCCCGACCTATGCTGGCCGTCCGGCCTCGGCATCGCCGGCCACCGGCCTTGGCAAAACCCACAAAGCACAACAAGCAGCGTTGATTGACGACGCGCTGACGATCAAAGGATAACCCCATGACCATCGAAATCCGCGTCCCCACCCTTGGCGAATCCGTGACCGAAGCCACCGTCGCCACATGGTTCAAGAAACCCGGCGATGCCGTCGCCGTTGACGAAATGCTGTGCGAGCTGGAAACCGACAAGGTGACCGTCGAAGTGCCGTCCCCTGCGGCTGGCGTATTGGCCGAAATCGTCGCCCCCGAAGGCACGACCGTCGGGGTTGATGCCCTGCTGGCCACCCTGACCGAAGGCGAAGGCGCCAAGCCCGCCCCGGCAGCTGCGGCCCCTGCGCCCGCTGCTACACCGGAACCTGCCAGCACCGTTGACGTGATGGTGCCCACGCTGGGTGAATCTGTCACCGAGGCCACCGTTGCCACATGGTTCAAACAGGTCGGCGACACCGTGGCCCAGGACGAAATGCTGTGCGAGTTGGAAACCGACAAAGTATCAGTCGAGGTTCCCGCCCCCGCCGCCGGCACCCTGACCGAAATCCTCGCACCTGACGGGGCAACCGTGCAGGCTGGCGGCAAACTCGCCGTGATCGCGGCAGGTGCAGGCGCATCTGCCCCAACCAGCGCAGCGGCAGCGGCCCCTGTTGTAGCATCAACCGCTGGCAAGGACGTTGAAAACGCCCCCTCGGCCAACAAACTTTTGGCCGAAAAGGGCCTGAGCGCCGATCAGATCACCGGCACCGGCAAGGATGGCCGCATCATGAAAGAGGACGTGCTGAACGCCGCCGCCAAACCGGCCCCCGCACCTGCGGCT
>WGBJ01000106.1 GCA_015494385.1 Marinosulfonomonas sp. | reverse complement strand
GGATGTAAAAGCCTGCGCCCTGGGTCAGGCCGCGGCCTCGGTGGTGGCAAGCCGGATCATCGGGCGCACACCGTCCGAAATCACCAAAGCCCGCGATCAACTGTCCGCCATGCTGCGCGACGGCGGCCCTGCCCCCGATGCCCCCTTTGACGGGCTGAAGGTGCTGGAACCGGCTCGGGATTTCAAAAACCGCCACGCCTCGATCCTGCTGGCACTGGAAGCGACGGTCGAGGCCATCGAAACAGCCGAAAACACCGCCTGCGCTTAACGTCCGCGAAAGAAATGCGCCTTAGCGTCCCTGTTTCATACACAGGAGACGTCTATGATTCCCGCTGCCGATTTCACAGATTCCAGCCCTGCCAATGACCAGATGGATAAGCTTTCGCATATTGCATCCCGTCTTAGTCTGGAACTGGTCGATATTGCCGGTGCGCTGGACCAGATCGATGACAGCACCAGCCAGCAATTACAGTCATTGGAGCATGTGCGCAGCAATGCAAACCGGATGGTGCAGGGTAACACCAGCGTGCGCAAGGCGATTGATCTGATCAATGAAACCACCACCGAAACGCTCGATGCGGTGATTTCTTCGGTCGAAAACATCCAGAGCGCAGGCAACCGCACCCAAAAGCTGGCCAAATGGGTCCGCTCGCTGGATGCCCGCATCACGGGAATCGAGGATACGATCGCCTCGGCGCGGTCCAACAATGACGATATCGCCTCGATTGCGGCGCAGGTGAATATCCTTGCCATCAACGCCAAGATCGAAGCAGCGCGGGCCGGTGAAGCGGGGCGCGGTTTTGCCGTGGTGGCCGAAGCGATCAACGAATTGTCACGCAAAACCGCGGGCGCCGCCGAAGGCATTTCCGACAGCATCCTGACCCTTGGCAACTGGATCGATTCCCTGCGGGGCGAGGCTGGCATTGCCGCCGAAGATGCCGAAGGGGTGCTGGCCGAAGCGGATGATACCGACATCGCCCTGTCCGGCATCGCCGAACATGTGCGCATGATCAATTCCGAGGCCCGACAAATCCGGGAAAACGCCGGTAGCGTCGAAACCGCCATCACCGTATTTGGCGAAAGCTTCGATCAGATGGGCACCGCACTGGAAGGCACAGCTACCGGCATCCATCAGGTACGCGCCCGCGCCGATACCATGGTCGAGCAGGCCGAATGTCTGGTGCAATGCAGTGTGACACTGGGCGGGACCACACAGGATTCACAGTTCATAGAAGAGGTTCAGGCACGGGCATCGCTTGTCAGCATGGCCTTTGAAGAGGCAATCGCGAATGGCACGATCACCCGCGAAGATCTGTTCAACCAGTCCTACACGCCGGTTTCCGGCAGCAACCCGCAGCAATTCATGACCCCATTCACCAGCTTTTGCGACAAGGTCTTGCCCCCGATTCAGGAACCGGCGCTGGAGTTTGATCCCTCGGTGGTATTTTGTGCCGCAATTGACCGCAACGGGTATATCCCGACCCATAACAACCGCTTCTCGCAACCGATGGGGGATGATCCGGTCTGGAACATGGCCAATTGCCGAAACCGGCGTATTTTTGATGACAAGGTCGGCCTGAAAGCGGGGAACAACAAACAACCCTTCCTGTTACAGGTTTATCGCCGCGATATGGGCGGCGGTGAATTCGTCACCATGAAGGATGTCTCGGCCCCGATCCTTGTGGGCGGGCAATTATGGGGCGGTTTGCGGCTGGCCTATACATTATAAAAAACCGCCGCACTTCTGGGGACAGAAGGCGGCGGCAAGTGGCCATGTCTGATGTGGTCCGGTTCCGCTTGGACGAGAAAGAGGCAATCTTCTCATATCTTGGATAGATGTGTCATCGTGCAGCTGTGGGGACATATTGCACGCGGATTTTCCGGCATAAGACGGCAGGCAAAGTCAGTAATTCGGCTCAGAACACCCCCGGCAGATATAGGGCGGCGCCCAGCATAACGATCAGGGCAGCGGCGCCAGCAGCATCCTGCAAAAGGGTTGCGCCGGATCGGGCAT
>WGBJ01000105.1 GCA_015494385.1 Marinosulfonomonas sp. | reverse complement strand
CTATTTCGGGCGCAAGGCGCGGCCCTTTTTGATCGCGTCGCGCCCGAATTTCTGCCGGATCCTGTCAGTGGCCCGTTCCGTCGCCGCGCGTTTGGCGGCGTCGGGGTCCAGCAGATCAACCGCCAGATCGGCGGTGTCGGCGGGGGACAGGTCACTGATACCCACACCAATCAGGCGGTAGGGGCCCTCGTTTCCGACACCGGCCATCAGATCGCGGGCGGTGCGATAGATGCGGTCGGCCATCTGGGTCGGGTCATACAGGCTGGCGCGGCGGCTAAGTTGCGTGTGGTTGGCGCGTTTCAGTTTCAGGGTGACAATGCGGCCGGCCTGTCCCTTGGCCTTGGCGCGGTCGGCCACCTGTTCGGACAGCCGGAAGATATGGCCATCCAGCACCCTGGGGTCCGACGTGTCGGTGGAAAAGGTGGTTTCCTTGGAAATACTTTTCACCGGCGCATGGGCGGACACGCGGCGCACATCCTGCCCACGCGCCAGATGCCACAGCCGATCCCCCATCGAGCCGAACCGCGCGCCCAATTCCTTGCGATCCCAGCGCAACAGATCGTCAAAGGTGCGGATACCGGCGCTTTCCAGTGACGCTTGCATCGCCTTGCCCACGCCCCAGATCATCCGCACGGGTTTGTTTTTCAAAAAGCTTTCGGTCTCGGCCTTGCCAATCACGGAAAAACCGCGCGGTTTATCCAGATCAGACGCCACCTTGGCCAGAAATTTGTTGTGTGACAGGCCGATAGAGCCGGACAGGCCCAGTTCATCCTCCATCCGTTTGACCAGCCGCGCCAGCATCACAGCAGGTGGGGCGTGGTGCAGTTTGGCAGTGCCGGTCATGTCCAGAAACGCCTCGTCCAGCGACAGGGGTTCGATCGAGGGGGTCAGCTCGTCCATCAGTTTGCGGATATCGCGCGAGGCCTGGGCGTAAACCTCCATCCGGCCGGGCACGACCACGGCATCGGGGCAGAGTTTCAGCGCCTGAAACATCGGCATCGCGGATCGCACCCCTTTGATGCGGGCGATATAACAGGCGGTGGACACCACGCTGCGCGGATGGCGCGAACCGATGACCACGGGTTTGTCGCGCAGATCGGGATTGTCACGTTTTTCGACCGAGGCATAGAAGGCATCGCAATCCATATGCGCAATCGACAGGCTGAACAGTTCGGGGTGTTCCAGAACCCGCGGGCTGTGACATTTCGGACAGCGGGGTCCGCTGTCAAACTGGGTCAGGCAATCGCGGCAAAGGGCGGGCATGGAACGGGTCCGGTCAAAGGGGAAAATACACTGTCTGCAGACTATATGATTTGCGTATGGCTTGCATATGGCGGTTTTGCAGAGCACCCGAAAAATACGGTTTTGGCGCAGTTTCCCTTTTCTTTTGGCCATCTTACCCCATATAGGGGACAGGGACAGAAGGGATTTACATCATGAATAGAAAGGGTGAACCATTGAATATCGAGGAGCTTTTCAACCAATTGCTGGGCGGAAATATTGTTCTGCTGGTGCTGGCCGCGCTGATTATCATTGCGCTGTTCAAGGCCGTTCGGATTGTGCCGCAATCGGAAAAATATGTGGTGGAACGGTTTGGCCGTTTGCGCACGGTTCTGGGGCCGGGGATCAATGTGATCGTGCCGTTCCTTGACCGCGTGCGCCACAAGGTTTCGGTGCTGGAACGTCAGTTGCCCATCCATTCGCAGGACGCAATCACCAGCGACAACGTGTTGGTGCAGGTGGAAACCAGCGTGTTTTACCGGATTCTGGAGCCTGAAAAAACGGTTTACCGGATTCGGGATGTGGACGGCGCGATTTCCACCACGGTTGCGGGGATTGTGCGCTCGGGCATTGGCGAGATGGAGCTGGACGAAGTGCAATCCAACCGCCAGCAACTGATTGCCAAGATCAAACATCAGGTGGCCGATGCGGTGGACGACTGGGGCATCGAAGTGACGCGGGCCGAAATTCTGGACGTTAATCTGGACAACGCCACCCGCGAGGCAATGTTGCAGCAGTTGAACGCGGAACGCGCACGTCGCGCGCAAGTAACCGAGGCCGAAGGCACCAAGCGGTCGGTCGAGCTGAATGCGGATGCTGAACTCTATGCCGCCGAGCAGAAAGCCAAAGCGCGCCGCATTTCCGCGGATGCCGAGGCCTATGCAACCGAAGTGGTGGCCAAGGCGATTCAGGAGCACGGCATTGAATCGGCGCAGTATCAGGTTGCCCTGAAACAGGTCGAGGCAATGATGGAGATCGGCAAGGGTGCCGGCAAGCAGACCATTATGATGCCAAGCAATATTGTGGATGCCTTTGGCGACGCCTTCAAAATGCTGAAAGGAAAAGCGTGATGTGGACAACATGGTGGCTCTGGATGGCCGGAGGGCTGATTCTGGGAATTATGGAAGTGCTGGCGCCGACGTTTATCCTGTTGGGGTTCGCCATCGGCGCCTTTGTCACCGGCGGGTTCCTCTATTTCGGGGACGGGGTGGCGTTTTTCTCGGCAACCCTGCCTTATACGCTGGTGTTTTTCGCCGTTGTTTCGGTGGTGTCATGGCTGGTGATGCGCATGGTGTTCGGGGTTAACCGCGAAAAGGTGAAAACCTACAGCAAGGATGTCGATATCAACGACTGAACCGAATGTGTGCTTTCCAACAGGTCGAAATCTTTCAAAGATTTCGGCCTGTTTTCTTTTAAAGAAAACAGGGTATTTGCCTAAAGGTTGGCAAGCTGGCCCTGAATCATCTGCGCCATACCGCGCGGGTCTTTGGCCTGCCAGATCGGGCGGCCAACTACGATATGATCGGCCCCGTCTGTAATCGCCTGAACCGGTGTGGCGACGCGTTTTTGATCCCCCAATGCACTGCCCGCCGGACGCACGCCCGGGGTGACGATCAGCTTGCCGTCGGACTGGGGCAGGGCGCGGATCAATGCGGCCTCTTGTGGCGATGCAATTACACCATCGGCGCCTGCCTCCAGCGCCTTGACTGCGCGTTCCAGCACCAGTGATTGCACATCACCCGATTTGATACAGCAATCATCCAGATCCCCCCGATCCAGCGAGGTCAGGATAGTGACCGCAAGGATTTTCATATCCTTACCCGCCGCACCCTCTTTGGCCGCTTTGACGACATGCGGATCACCATGCACCGTCAGAAAATCCAGATCGAATTGCGCCAACCCGCGCACCGCGTTTTCCACGGTGGCGCCGATGTCGAACAGTTTCATATCCAGAAATATCCGCTTGCCGCGCTCCTGTTTCAATTCATTGGCCAGTGCCAGTCCACCACCGGTCAACATGCCCAAACCGATTTTGTAAAAGGAAACATTGTCGCCCAGATCATCCGCCAGTTTCAGCCCGGCAAGGGCATCTGGCACATCAAGGGCAACGATCAGGCGGTCTGTCGGGTTTGCATGGCGCATATCCTGTCAATCAACGGGTTTGCGCCTTAGGTGGCCTGCGACTGGGCTACTGTCAAGCAGCGCTTTGCTCGCTGGGGGTCAGCATTTCCAGTGTTTCCTGACCGGAACGGATTTCAGGCATCCGCCGCGCCTGTCGCATTGCATCGTTTTTCAGGCCCTGTTTGATCAGCGCCATACGTTCAGTGGAGTTTTTCCCGGTGGGGATAGCGCAGCTGCAATCGTAATTTACGATATCGCAGCGTGCGCCCAACCCACCGCTGATGAAAAAAGTTACACTACCCAACATCCGGCGCCCCTCGGGGGCGGGGCGGATATTCTGTACACGGGTTTCAACGATGTTCATTTACTCGTACTCGACTCAATTGTTACTTCGATGAGTTAGTAAATAGGGAAAATTGACCTAAGGGAAAACATGCCTTTTAGGATATGTAAATTATGGCATTTCTAGGATAAGATGTGTCAAAAAATTGACGGACAAGGCCTTGAAACAGGGGGGGAGGATTGCCACATCGAGTGTGAGGTCCGACACATGACTGCGCCGAAGGCGGGCAGTTAAATTTAATACGGACGCTTTAGAAAAGGAGAATACGGATGGACATGGAAAAGTTCACCGAACGGTCGCGCGGTTTTATTCAGGCGGCCCAAACAATTGCGATGCGCGAGGATCATCAGAAACTTGCGCCGGAACACCTGCTAAAAGCATTGATGGATGATGATCAGGGGCTGGCAAGCAACCTGATCCGTGCCGCTGGTGGTGCCCCCGAACGGGTGGTCGAAGCGGTAGATGCCGCTTTGGAAAAATTGCCCAAGGTGACAGGGGATACCGGACAGGTGTATCTGGACAGCCAGACCGCCAAGGTGCTGGACGAAGCCCAGAAGATTGCCAAGAAAGCAGGGGACAGTTTTGTTCCTGTTGAACGCATCCTCATGGCCTTGGCCATGGTGGCCTCCAAAGCCAAAGAGGCATTGGACAGTGGTGCTGTTTCTGCCCAGAAACTGAACGAGGCGATCAATGATGTGCGCAAGGGGCGCACAGCCGATACAGCCACGGCCGAAGAAGGGTATGATGCGTTGAAGAAATATGCAATCGACCTGACCGAACGTGCTGCCGAAGGCAAAATCGATCCGATCATTGGCCGGGACGAGGAAATTCGTCGCACGATGCAGGTTCTTAGCCGTCGTACCAAAAACAATCCGGTGCTGATTGGTGAACCGGGTGTTGGTAAAACAGCGATTGTCGAAGGTCTGGCGCTGCGGATCATCAATGGTGATGTGCCCGAAAGCCTTCAGGACAAGAAACTGTTGTCTCTGGACATGGGCGCGCTGATTGCCGGTGCGAAATACCGTGGTGAATTCGAGGAGCGGCTGAAGGCTGTCCTGAACGAGGTCACGTCGGCTGCCGGTGAAATCATCCTGTTCATCGACGAAATGCACACGCTGATCGGTGCTGGCAAAGGTGATGGCGCAATGGATGCGTCCAACCTGCTGAAACCGGCGCTGGCGCGCGGTGAATTGCACTGC
>WGBJ01000104.1 GCA_015494385.1 Marinosulfonomonas sp. | reverse complement strand
GTCAGGTGGCACAGCGCGAGTTCAATTCCTATGGCTCGCGCCGTGGCAACCACGAAGTGATGATGCGCGGCACCTTCGCCAATATCCGCATCAAGAACGAAATGCTGGACGGAGTCGAAGGCGGCTATACGCTGGGACCGGACGGCACGCAGATGCCGATCTTTGACGCCGCAATGGCCTACAAGGATGCGGGCATCCCGCTGGTGATTATCGCTGGTCAGCAATATGGCGCAGGCTCCAGCCGTGACTGGGCCGCCAAGGGCACCGCCCTGCTGGGTGTGAAGGCCGTGATCGCCGAAAGCTACGAGCGCATCCACCGTTCCAACCTGGTTGGCATGGGTGTTATTCCGTTCGAATTCACCGGTGGCGACAACCGCAAATCGCTGGGCCTGAAGGGGGATGAAACCGTTTCGATCCACGGGCTTGAGGGCGATTTGAAACCGCTGTCCGACGTGCCTGCGACCATCACCTATGGCGACGGATCGACCAGGGACATCACCCTGAAATGCCGTATCGATACCGAGATCGAGATCGAATACATCGAACACGGCGGCGTGCTGCATTATGTGCTGCGCGATCTGGCGAAAAGCTGATCACAGGTGCCCTATCAGGGCGTCTTGTTCGACATGGACGGCCTGCTGCTCGATAGCGAGCGGCTGGTCGTCAAATGTTTCAGGCAGGCCACAGTCGATTTTGACCTGCCGGATATGGACGACGTGGTCTTTCGCCTGATCGGTTTGCGGCAGGATGCGGGCGAAGTGATCCTGCGCAAAGCGCTGGACGGGCGCGTCGATTACCAGATATTTTACAACGGCTGGTATGCGCATATCCGCGATCGGATGGCGCAGGGCATTCCGCTAAAAGACGGGGTTCAGGAGTTGCTAAAACTGTTGCAGGATCAGGGGCTGCCCTGCGCTGTTGCTACCTCGACCCACACCGCCAAAGCGCGGGAGCATTTGGAAATTGCGGGGATATTGCCGTATTTTCAAACCGTGACCGGCGGCGAACAGGTGCAGCACGGCAAACCGGCACCCGATATTTATCATGCGGCTGCGGCCAGCCTTGGCGTGCAGGCCAGCAATTGCGCCGCCTTCGAGGACAGTGATCCGGGAACAAATGCCGCCTTTGCCTCTGGTGCGCGCACGGTTCAGGTGCCCGACATCAACGCCCCCGCCCCTGAAATGCACAAACTGGGTCACACCATCGCGTCGGATATTCTGCAAGGGGCGCGGATGATTGGATTGATTGGAAATCAAAGCGGTCAATTATAGCGTTTCGACTTTTCTTTGAAACAGAGCATCACCCTGATCCCCGGGGCAGTGTTTGCGTCAGCAAATGCGTTCGGGGATCAGGGTGATGCAAAATTAAGTCGAAATGCTTTAACCTAACATTGATGAAACCGCTGTACCTATTTCGGCAATGATAGATTTAAAACCGCCAAAACACAGGGGCACAGCCTTTGCGCCTATTCCAATGCTCGAAGTGTTGGTGCTGTTGCTGCTGGCCTTGGCCGTCGCCCATCCGTAGGGTTATTTGTTCGCGTCCAGAACCGGCTGGATTTGCTTGTCGATAATGCTCTGGGTGATCGGTCCGCGGAAATGCCACAGGATCACGCCATTGCTGTCAATCAGCATGCTTTCGGGCACACCGGTGACCCCCCATTCAATGCCGTTGCGCCCCTTTGTATCCGACAGAATCGCGGTAAAGGGATCGCCCAGCCCCGCCAGAAAACGCGCGGCGTCCTCGGGGCGGTCTTTGTAGTTCACACCGTAAATCCGCAAACCACCTTCGGCCAGCTTCATCAGGTTCGGGTGTTCGGCCCGACAGGGGCCACACCATGACGCCCAGAAGTTAACCATCTTCACGCCGGGGCTGCGAAGGGTATCGTCATTAAACCCTGTGCCAGCCGCCTGATCCTCGCCTATAAACAGCGCCGGTGCAGGGCTGCCTACACGGGTTGAAGGGATACTATTGGGATCATCGCGCCCAAGGCCGGGCAGGAAAAATGCCGCGACCAGCCCGGCAAAAATGACGATCGGAAGGATCGCCAGTATGTTAACTTTTCGCTTTTCAGCCATTCTTTGCCCGCCGTTCCTCGACCTCGCGCAGCGCTTTTGCCACGCGACGGCCACGGACCCAGCTAAACACCAACAGCGCCAGGAGCAACAATAAAGTCACCACATAGGACGCCATCACTTCATTTTGATATTTTCCCAGTTCAGGCATCATCCCATACGCTCCCGTGCGATCAGCGCCTTAAGGCGGCGGCTGCGGATTTCGGTGCGGGTGCGCATCAGCACCAGCGCAATGAACAGTAATATGAACGCCGCGATACAGATATACAGCGGGTTCGAATAGGCATCGGCAACATGTTCTTCCTTGTCCATCGAAAGTGAAGCGCCCTGATGCAGGCCCTGATTCCAGAAGTTCACCGCATAGCGGCTGAGCACCGCAAAGACCGAGCCGACAAGGCACAAAACAGCGGTCAGATCGGCGGCGGTGTCGGGGTCGTCAATCGCTTCCCACAGGGCGATATAGCCCAGATAGAACAGGAACAGCACCAGAAAGGACGTCAGGCGCGGATCCCACGCCCAATAGGTGCCCCACATCGGTTGCCCCCAGATCGCGCCGGTAAACAGCGCAATCAGCGTCATTGTCATGCCGATGGGGGCTGCCGCCTTGGCCGCCAGTGCCGAGACATGGTGGCGGCGGATCAGCCAGACCAGCGAGGTGACAAGCATCATCACCCAGATGTTGATCGCCATCATCGCGGCGGGCACATGCACAAAGATGATTTTCACGCTCGAGCCGAAATTTTCAGCCTCGGGCGTAAAGAAATAGCCCCAGACCAGCCCCACAGTGAACAGGATGATCGCAAGGGCGGCAAACCACGGCAGGAATATCCCCGAGGTCTGCATGAATTTCTTTGGATTGGCGTATTCCCAGAGTGACATTAACCCACCTTCAAGCGTTCGTTTTCACCGACATATTAACCCTGACAG
>WGBJ01000103.1 GCA_015494385.1 Marinosulfonomonas sp. | reverse complement strand
GCAACACCGGCATTGCGCTGGCCTTTGTCTGCGCGGCGCGGGGTTATAACCTGATCCTGACCATGCCGGAAACCATGTCGGTCGAGCGGCGCAAGATGTTGGCGCTGCTGGGCGCAAAGCTGGAACTGACCGAGGGTGCTAAGGGCATGAAAGGCGCGATTGCGCGGGCCGAGGAACTGGCAGAGGAAATCGAGGGCGCGATCATTCCGCAGCAGTTTGAAAACCCTGCCAATCCGGCAATCCATGTGAAAACCACCGCCGAGGAAATCTGGCAGGATACCGGCGGTAAGGTGGATGTTTTTGTCTCGGGTGTTGGCACGGGGGGCACGATCACCGGCGTGGGTCGTGTGCTGAAGGAACGCAATCCGGATGTGCATATTGTGGCGGTCGAGCCGGTGGACAGTCCGGTTTTGTCGGGCGGTGATCCGGGGCCGCATAAAATTCAGGGGATCGGTGCGGGGTTTGTGCCGGGGGTTCTGGAGACCGGTCTGATTGACGAGATTATACAGATCGGCAATGACACGGCCTTTGAAAATGCCCGCAAGGTGGCGGCCGAGGAAGGGGTTCCGGTGGGCATTTCATCGGGTGCGGCGCTGGCGGCGGCGCGGGGAATTGCTGCGCGGCCCGAGATGGCGGGCAAGAATATCGTGGTTATTCTGCCCAGTTTCGCGGAACGGTATCTGTCGACCCCGCTGTTTGATTTCGACTAGGCCAACCGGAAGGCGACAAATCTTGGCGTAATGCCGCACATTGGTGCGGTTTGGCTTGCCGTATGCGGGGCAGGCAAGGTAAACACCTTTGGAATAGGAACAAGAATACCAAGGGGGCAAATATGCGTCGAGTCGTTGTTACAGGTCTGGGCATGGTGACACCGCTGGCTTGCGGGGTCGAGGAAACCTGGAAACGCCTGCTGGCCGGAGACTCCGGTGCCGGCACGATTACGCGGTTTGATGCCAGCCATCTGCTGACCGATTACGCCTGTGAAATCCCGTTTGGCGATGGCACGGATGGCACATTCAACCCCGATGACACGATGCCCGCCAAGGACCGGCGCAAGGTGGATGATTTCATCCTGTACGGCATGGCGGCGGCGGATCAGGCGGTCAAGGATGCCGGCTGGACCCCCGAAGACGAGGAAAGCCGCCTGCGCACCGGTGTGATGATCGGTTCGGGGATTGGCGGGTTGCAGTCGATTGCCGAGACTTCAATTGTGTTGAAAGAACGCGGGCCACGCAGGGTTTCGCCGTTTTTCATTCCCGGGGCTTTGATCAATCTGGCGTCGGGGCAGGTGTCTATTCGCTACGGCTTCAAGGGGCCGAACCATGCGGTTGTGACGGCCTGTTCCACCGGCGCGCACGCGATTGGCGATGCGGCGCGGTTGATCATGCTAGACGATGCCGATGTGATGATCGCCGGCGGCACGGAAAGCCCGATTTGCGAGATCGGCATTGCCGGCTTTAACGCCTGTAAAGCGCTGTCAACCAAACGCAGCGACGATCCCAAGGCCGCCAGCCGCCCCTATGACGCGGACCGTGACGGCTTTGTCATGGGCGAAGGCGCCGGTGTGGTTGTGCTGGAGGAATACGAGCACGCCAAGGCGCGCGGCGCCAAGATTTACGCCGAGATTCTGGGCTACGGGATGTCGGGGGATGCCTATCACATCACCGCGCCTGCCTCGGACGGGGATGGCGGGTACCGGTCGATGGCGGCGGCGTTGAAACGGGCCGGTGTGACGCCCGAGGATATTGATTACATCAATGCGCATGGCACATCGACCATGGCCGACACGATCGAGTTGGCTGCGGTTGAACGGCTGATGGGGGATGCCGCGGCGGGGGCGACCATGTCGTCCACCAAATCGGCGATTGGCCATTTGCTGGGTGCGGCTGGCGCGGTCGAGGGGATATTCTGCATTCTGGCGCTGCGCGACCAGATCGCGCCACCAACGCTGAATCTGGACAACCCGCCCGAGGGGATCAAGCTGGATCTGGCCCCCAAGAAGGCCGTGAAACGTGAAATCAACGTGGCGCTGTCGAATTCATTCGGCTTTGGCGGCACCAATGCCAGTCTGGTCATGGGTAAGGTAACAGATTGATGTGGAAGCATATTACCTCGACCTTTCTGTCGTTGATGGTGGTTATTCTGGCGGTGGCCAGCGGGGTGATCCTGTTGGCGCAAAACCGCTATAAGGCGCCTGGTCCACTGGCCAATGCGATCTGCTTGCAGGTCAAAAGCGGCACCAACATGCGCAAGGTGTCCGAGGAACTGGCCAAACGCGGGGCGGTCAGCAGTGACACGCTGTTTCGCATGGGGGCCAATTATTCCGACAAATCGCACAAGTTGAAGGCCGGTAGTTTTCTGGTGCCCGAAGGGGCGTCGATGGCCGATATTGTGGATATCGTTACCCGTGGTGGCGCCAGCACTTGCGGCACCGAGATTGTTTATCGCATTGGCGTGACCCGCACCC
>WGBJ01000102.1 GCA_015494385.1 Marinosulfonomonas sp. | reverse complement strand
GGGTTGGCGATAACGTGGTCAAAGTTGCGCTGCAAAACGGATTCAGGCAGTTTGCGCAGGTCGGCGCAATGCACCGCCATATCATGCCCGTTTTCATTCGCATTACGCTGCGCCAGTTCGGCATAGTCCGGCTGCACCTCGACCCCCGTCAGATCCAGCCCCGAAACCCGCGCTGACAGACACAGGCTGGCCACACCTACGCCACAGCCCAGCTCCAACACGCTGTCGCCGGCGATTGCCGGAACCGTGGCCGCCAGCAGCACCGGATCAACGCCTGCGCGATAGCCTGCCTTGGGCTGCCATACACGCAACTTCCCGTCCAGAAACCGGTCATGGGTCAGATCGGATTCAGCAAACCCCATCAGTCGCGCTCCTCGTATTCGATCCCGTTGTCCCGCATAATCGCCCGTGCCTGAAACAGATCGGCCTGCCGCACCATCAGGCGGCGCGGCAATATGCCAATGCCCCCTTCCAGCACGCTCATATTTACGTCCATTTCAAAGCAGTCTATACCCTCGCCATCAAGAAGGGCCTTGGCAAAGGCAATGGCGGTGATGTCATTGGTGCGCAAAAGTTCTTTCATACAGCGACATAAGGACAAACCTGCGGGTTTGTCGAGCCAACAGACAAGAGAGTGACGGGCTTGGACCAAGCAGTAGATAAACCGCATGAACGCCTGAGCGCACATCTGGCCGCCGAAATGGCACAGGTGAACGATCTGATCCGCACCCGTATGGCGTCGGAACATGCACCACGCATCCCCGAAGTCACCGCCCATCTGGTCGAGGCTGGCGGCAAACGCCTGCGCCCGATGCTGACACTGGCGGCGGCGAAACTGTGCGGCTACGATGGACCCTATCACATCCATCTGGCGGCCACGGTCGAATTCATCCACACCGCCACCCTGCTGCACGATGATGTGGTGGACGAAAGCAACCAGCGGCGCGGGCGGCCCACGGCGAACCTGTTGTGGGATAACAAATCCAGCGTTCTGGTGGGCGATTACCTGTTTTCACGCAGTTTTCAGTTGATGGTGGAAACCGGATCACTGACGGTCTTGGATATCCTAGCCAATGCCTCGGCCACCATTGCCGAAGGCGAGGTGCTGCAACTGACCGCCGCACAGGATCTGGCCACCTCCGAGGGTGTTTACCTGCAAGTGGTGCGCGGCAAAACGGCGGCGCTGTTTTCGGCGGCCTGCGAGGTCGGCGGCGTGATTGCAGGCGCGGACGAAACCATGACCAAGGCGCTGTATGCTTATGGCGATGCGCTGGGGATCAGTTTCCAGATTGTCGATGACCTGCTGGATTTTGCAGGCACCGAGGCCATTGGCAAAAACATCGGTGACGATTTTCGCGAACGCAAACTGACGCTGCCACTGATCAAGGCGATTGCCAAGGCAGATGCCGAGGAACGGGCCTTCTGGGTGCGCACGATTGAAAAGGGCAAACAGCAAGAGGGCGATCTGGAATTCGCGCTGGAGCTGCTGCACAAGCATGGCGCGCTGGATGATACCCGCGATGTGGCGCTGGAATGGGCCGAAAAGGCCAAGGCGGCGCTTATCGCGCTACCGGATGACCCGATCCGCGACATGCTGCGCGACATTGCCGATTATGTGGTTGCGCGCGTGAATTAAGAACGGCCAAGGATTTTTCAAAAATCCTTGCAAAAAATCTTTCAAAGATTTTTTCCGCCCAACCGTGTGTTTCGGACCCACCAGTCAGGATGTTGCGCGGAAATCTCCTGTGCCGCGCTATCTGCACTTTGTTCATCTCCGAAAAGGGCAAAACAGGTCGCACCCGATCCCGACATGCGGGTCAATAATTGCCCCTTCACCCGTCGCAACGCCGCCAGAACCTCGGCCACCTTGGGCTGAACCTCTATCGCCGCCGCCTCCAGATCATTGCGTTGATCCGCCAGCCAACCGGCCAGATCCCGCACCGTTTGAAACGCCGGGATTTGATCCGGCATCGGGGCATTGCCCTTGCGTTGCAATCGCTTGAAAACCTCGGGCGTGGATACCCCGACACGCGGATTGGCCAGCACGGCCCGGATATCAGGCAACCCGTCCACATCGGCCAATCCCTCGCCAATACCGGACATGCGTGTTGCTTTGCCCCGCAAGCATACCGGCACATCCGCCCCCAAGGGCAAAACGTCCCTTGGAAAATCTACACCGCGCAACTGCGCGACCGCCTGCAAGGCCGCCGCCGCATCGGCCGTGCCCCCGCCAATTCCGGCGGCTGTTGGCAGGTGCTTTTCCAGCGTGAAGGCCACATCCTCCGCGCCCAAAAACCGTGCGGCCTGTAAAATGGAATTGCTTTCCCCCGCAGGCACGCCGCCTGCCTCGGGGCCAGTCACAGCCAGCGTCAGGCCCTTGCCATCCGCCGCCGTCACCACATCGCCAACACCCGCAAACACCACCAGACTGTCCAGCAGATGATACCCGTCCGCCCGCTGGCCTGTCACATGTAGCGTCAGATTGACCTTGGCCGGGGCGAAAACCCTAATCGCCATTGGCCGCAACCGGAATCGGGTCTGCACCCTCTTCTTCCAGCACCGCGTCCAGCCCGACCTCCAGCTTGCGCCGGATGCGGGTCACTTCTTTTGGCTCCGGCCCGTAGGACAGCGCGCGGCGCCACTGGAACCGCGCCTCAAGCTTGCGACCGACTGCCCAGAGCGCATCGCCCAGATGGTCGGTGACAATCGGGTCAACCGGCGTCAGTTCCGCCGCGCGCTGCATGTATTTCATCGCCTCGTCATATTTCCCCAGCCGGAACAGCGCCCACCCCAGAGAATCCGTGATATAGCCGTCATTCGGCTGTGCCAGAACCGCGCGCTGGATCATCTTCAGCGCCTCGTCGAGCTTGATATTATGCTCCAGCAGCGAATAGCCCAGATAGTTCAGAACCTGCGGCTGGTTCGGGTTCAACTCCAGCGCCATACGGAAATCGGCCTCGGCCTTGTCCCATTCGTCAATGCGTTCACGGCTGATGCCACGGGCATAATAGAGGAACCAGTCATCCGGCGTCGGTTTGCCCGACAGCTCAACCGCGCGATCATAGGCCTTGGCGGCCTCTTCATAGCGTTTTTGCTGGCGATAGGCATCGCCCAGCGCGGTATGGACCGACGGCAGGTTGCCGTGGCTTTTGGCCAGTTGCTGCAATACCTCAAGTGCGGCTTCTTCCTTGCCTGCCTTGCGCATGGCCGCTGCGCGCCCCTGTTCAGCGGCGAAAAAGGACGGATCATCGCGCGGCACACGGTTATAGGTATCGGTCGCCAGATCGTAACGCTCCAACCGCTCCAGCATGCCGGCGCTTAGCAGAATGGCGTCAATGTGGTTCGGGTTCAACTGCTCGGCCATGCGGCTGTAAATCAGCGTATAGCCATCATCGGTTTCGCCTTTCAGCGCCGAAGCCACCGAGAAGAAAACCTCGGCCATGCCTTCGTTGGCGTTATGCACCAATGAAAACGGCACCTTGTCCCCGGCTTTCAGGGCGTCCCGTAATTGTGCGACACGCGGGTCCGGCTCGTCTCCGAATACCTTGGACAGAATATCCAGCCCTTCGTCATTGCGCCCAAGCTGGCTCAGGATTTCGACATGCGCCAAAACACCGCCAACGGTAATGCGGACCGGCCCACTTTCATCCCCTGCAAAAATCTTTTCCGCCTCGTCAAAGTCCCCGATCGAGGCCAGCGCCAAAGCCTTGTGATACAGTCCGAAACTGCGCATCCCCTTGCCTTGGGCAACCTCGTCAAAACCGGCCATCGCAGCCGGTTT
>WGBJ01000101.1 GCA_015494385.1 Marinosulfonomonas sp. | reverse complement strand
CCACTTCGTCCATCGGATCAACCTCGTCCACATAGTCCATGGTGTATTCCATCCCCGCACAGCCGCCTTTTTTGACGCCGATGCGCAGGCCCTGATGGCCTTTTTCAGCCATCAGTTTTGAAATCTGTTTTGCTGCGGCCGGGGTCATGCTGACCGCCTGTTTGCCGGGGATGCCGAACATATGGGATACTCCTGTTTGCCGGTCCAACATAGGGTGGGGGGTGCCAAACCTCAAGATGGCAGGCTGCGGCATTTCCGGCGGGGCAAGGATTTTTGAAAAATCCTTGGTAAAAATCTTTCAAAGATTTTTGGGTCGCGCGTGGGGCGACGTCAGACCATTGCCGCCGCTTTGCACATATTTGTCAGTTTGGTGCGGGTCTGTTCCAGCGTTAAAAACCCCAAACCGCAATCAGGCGCGGCGATCAGGCGTTCGGGGGGCAACACCGTCAGAACCTCGCGCATCCGCGCGGCGATCTGGTCCACCGCTTCGATCTGGCTGACGGCAATATCGACAAAGCCGACAATTGCGGTGGTTTTGCGGAACTTCTCGAACAGCGACAAATCACTGTGGCAATGGCAATCCTCGATTGACAGAGCGTCAATCCGGCCATCCAGCGCCTCGACAAGCTGGTGATAGATGTTGTGGTCGGCCTTTGGGTAATCCGGCTGGTCAATATGTTCGGGATAGCCGCAACACATGTGGGCGGTGCGCACCACATGGTCGGGCACGCCGTGGAATACGCGTTCCAGCGCCTCGTAACCGAAGGCCGCTGCGTCCTCGGGTTTGCGGGCGAACAGGGGTTCGTCCACCTGAATGTGGATGCAACCGGCATCGGCCAGCGCCAGCACCTCCTGGTTCAGCGCATCGGCCAGATCGAAGGCCAGTTTGGCATCATCATTGTAGTGGCAATCGGCCACGGTGCCGATGATGGTCATCGGGCCGGGCAGGGTCAGTTTGACGGGGCGGTCCGAGAAGGATTGCGCCTGTTTGTAATCGCGCGGCAGCACCGGTTTGCCGGCGCGGATCTGACTGCGGATTGCGGGCAGGTCGGATTCATAGGCGCCATTGCGCAACACACGGTGTTCCAGATTGTCGAAATCAAACCCGTCCATATAGCGGCACTGGTAATGCACATAGTTTTCGCGCCGCTGTTCGCCATCGGTGGGAATATCGATGCCACAGTCGATCTGGGTTTGCACCGCTTCGCCTGTGGCGCGTTCAAAGGCCGGTTCGTGTTCGGGGGAATCCGACCAGTTTTGCACCACATCGGCGGTATAGCTATCGGCGGCATGGGTGACTTTGAACCAGTCTTTGATCGGCACATAGTCGGGCTTGGGAAAGGCCCCGATGGTGGTGGTTTTGATCGGCATTTTCACGTCATCCTTTGCGCTGCATTTCCCTGAACGCTAAAAGCGCGGCACAGGGCCGCGCTAGCAGGATAGCGACTGCAATATGTCGTTTTTACATGAAACCCAGTTCAAGGCGGGCCTCGTCGGACATCATCTCCATGCCCCACTGCGGTTCCCACACCAGTTCGACATTGACGGTTTTGACACCGGCCAGCGGCGAAATCGCATCGGCAATCCAGCCCGGCATCTCACCGGCGACAGGACAGCCCGGCGCGGTCAGGGACATGTATATCTGCACGTCGCCCTCGTCTGAAATCTCGATCGTATAGACAAGGCCCAGATCATAGATGTTCACCGGCACCTCGGGGTCATAGACCGAGCGGCAGGCCTCGACGATTTTGTCATACAGCGGATGATCCGTGCTGGACGGTTTGATCAGCGGTGTGCCTTCAAGTGGTGTATCGGATTCGGCAGTCATGGGACCCTCTTTGGATTACTTGACTGAATATATAAGGATTGCAGGCGCAGGCGTCCAGAGGGGAAGCGCCCCAATCGGGGTGCGGCGTTTTCGCAAGCGGCAGTCAAGAGAATGGCCCACATGATAAATCATGCGGGCCATCCAGTTTGCAGTGAGTGGTGGCTACTTGTCGTGAGTTGCCTCGACGACAGCAGCCATTTCGGCCTCGATGGCCGGATCAATAGTGATGGCTTCGTCCGTGTCCAGCATGCCCGCATCCGGATCATTATAGACCGAGATTTCCATCTTGCCCTCGCTTTTAGCGACAATGGTCGAAACCACAGCATCGCCCGATACGTTGACGGCTGTGCGGATCATATCCATCAGACGGTCAACACCCAGCACAAGGCCGATACCCTCAACGGGCAGGCCAACCTGAGTGAACACCATCGACAGCATGATCAGGCCAACACCCGGAACACCGGCGGTGCCGATCGAGGCCAGAACCGACATCAGGATCACGGTCAGATAACCGCCCATTCCCAGATCAACGCCATAGACATTGGCGATAAACACGGTGGCAACACCCTGCATGATCGCGGTGCCGTCCATGTTGATCGTGGCGCCAAACGGCACGGTGAACGATGCAACCGAGTTGTTCACCCCGAAGCGCTGCGTCACGGTGCGCATGGTGACAGGAATGGTCGCATTCGACGATGCGGTCGAAAAGGCGAAAATCTGCGCATTGCGGATTTTCTTGAGGAACATTGCCGGGCTAAGACCCGAGAACACCTTCAGTGTTATCATCAGGGTGATGAACAGGTGGAACATCAATGCACCCACCAGAACCAGAACATAACCGGCAAGCGATGCCAGAAGGTCCAGACCCAGGTTTGCAACCGCTTTGGCGATCAGTGCGAACACGGCATAGGGGGCCAGCGCCATGATGATATTCACCATCTTCATCATGATTTCATTGGCAATCTCGGCGCCCTCGATGAATGGTTTTGCCTTATGGCCGACCATCAGCATGCTTACCCCGACCATGATCGAGAAGAAAATGATTGGCAGCATGTCGCCATTGGCCATCGCCGCAACAGGGTTCTTTGGAATAATGTCGATCAGAACCTGTGACAGGGGCGGTGCCTCTTTGCCGGTAAAGTTGGCGGCGCTTTCCAGATTAAGCCCGTCACCAATGCCCAGAGACGCGGCAATAATGATCGCTGTGGCAATCGCAATTGCAGTGGTCAGCATGTAGAGCGCGAAGGATTTCGTCCCGACACGTCCCAGCATCCTGATATCGCCAATGCCGGTCACCCCGCAGATAAGCGAGAAGAACACCAGTGGAACCACGAGCATTTTCAACATGTTGACGAACATTTTGCCAACGATATGGAAGGCCCCGTTTACCACAAACTGGTTAACAAAGCCCGCTTTGCCCCCTTCCGGGATTTCCATCATACCCGAAAGGTTGAAAATCAACCCCAGGATAATCCCCAACGCCATCCCAAGTAGCACCTTGGTGGTCAGGTTCATCTTTTTGCTGTCCGACATTCACTTTTACTCCCATTTCACTTGTTTTTATTGGGAAAAGGCTACGGGAGGTCGGGGAACCGATCAAGCACACGCCAGAAGTGTATTGTTAACAGGATTACATTTAATGCAAAAATTTCAGGGTTATTGTTGCCGGATTTCGCATTGGGGATTGATATAGGGGAAAACATTGCGTGTTTATTTCTGGAAATCCTCAAGGCTCTATTTTAGTTTTTGCACATCATTAATGCGCGGCCCAAGGTGGTAGGGATAGACGAAGGCGGGGGATAGTCTTTATGTCGAGGGTGCGCATGCCAGGGGGGCGGTTCGGCCTGATCGGCCGGCTGTTTGTTGTTGGGCACTTAAGCATTTCGGGGTTTTATCATGACGAATTACGAGGTCTATGTTGACGAAAACCTGAGGGGGGAAAGCAAGCGCCGTTTGGCGGGCACCTTTAAAACCCTTCCTGCCGCATTGGCAACCTGTCGCGGGATTGTCGATGCCAGACTGGCACAATTGCACAGCAAAGGAATGAAGGCGCAGGACCTGTTCACGGCCTATTGTTTGTTCGAGGAGGACACCTGGATAAAAGGGCAAGAGTTTTTGGCAATAGATTATGCCCGTAAACGCAGTTTCGAGATATGCGCAGAAGGGGATTAAGCTTTGCCCGCCCCTTGAGCAATCGCTACCCCTGCCGCCCAGCCCGACGACCACGCCCATTGGAAATTATACCCGCCCAGCCAGCCGGTGACATCCACCACCTCGCCGATGAAATACAGTCCCTCCACATCCTTGGCCTGCATGGTTTTCGACGATAGCGCGTCTGTGTCCACCCCGCCCAAGGTGACTTCGGCGGTGCGGTAGCCTTCGGTGCCGTTCGGGTGCAATTCCCATGCGGTGATGGCCTGCACGATGTCGGTCAGGGCTGCATCGGAATGATCGGCCAGATTGCCCCGCCAGCCGTGCAGATCGGCAAGGTGGGCAACCAGCCGTTTGGGCAGCCATTCGGCCAGATTGGTGGAAATATCGCGCCGCCCCGATCTCTGCCGCTGATCGCGCAGCCGGTCCAGCAGGTCACCGGCAGGCCACAGGTTCAGCGTGATCGGCATGCCTTCACGCCAATAGGATGAAATCTGCAGGATTGCAGGGCCGGACAGCCCGCGGTGGGTGAACAGCACCGCTTCGTCAAACGACCCCCTGTCACAGGACACGCGCGCATCCAGCGCCACACCGGCCAGCGGTTTGAACATGTCACCAAAGGTCAGCGGCACAAGGGCAGGGCGGGTTGGTGTGATCGGCAGGCCGAACTGGCGGGCGATTTGATAGCCCAGCCCGCTTGCCCCCATCTTGGGGATCGACTTGCCGCCACAGGCGACAACGAAATTCCGGCTGCGCAGAACCTCGCCGGTGTCCAGTGTCACGGCAAACCCGTCGCCGGTGTGCTCGACCGCAGAAACCGTGGTCCGCAGCCGCACCTCGGCCTTGCCCATTTCCTCAACCAGCATGTCGATGATCTGTTTGGCGGAGTCATCACAAAACAACTGCCCCAGTGTTTTTTCATGATAAGCGATGCCATGCCGCGCCACCAGATCAATAAAATCCCATTGGGTATAACGGCTTAGGGCGGATTTAACGAAATGCGGATTTTGCGAGATATAGTTTTCCGGCCCCGCATACATATTGGTGAAATTGCAACGCCCGCCGCCGGAAATGCGTATCTTTTCGCCGACCGCGCGGGCCTGATCAATCAGCAAAACCCGCCCGCCAGCCTGCGCTGCACACATCATTCCGGCGGCCCCCGCCCCCAGAATAAT
>WGBJ01000100.1 GCA_015494385.1 Marinosulfonomonas sp. | reverse complement strand
GCTGCCGCTTTTGGGGTCTTTGATCTGTTTCAGCGCGGCCAGAATATCTTCGCGTGTGGCACTCATGGGGGCTTTACCTTTATCTTGTGGATTGACGGGCGGAATGCCTGTCCCCTAGGTTCGGGGAATGGGTAGAATAACCAAAATACGCCGCCTCGCAATACTGCTGTTTGTCGCGCCAATGATGGCGTCGGGGCAGGAGGACGGGGTTAGGTTGCGCAGCGCCCCAGCGCTTGAGGAAAGCGGGCTGGTGCAGTTCCTGCGACCACGATTTTCGTTGAAAACCGGAGTGCCGGTTCAGGTGGTGGCGGAGGGGGCCAATGTGGTGCTGGACGATCAGGACAGCGGTGACGCCAAGCCGGTGTTGGTGCGCGGGGATGCGGTTTATTATATCACGGTTGGCGAGGGAAAGGCTGCCAAGCGGTTTGCCGATTGGTTGCTGTCCGATGTCGGTCAGCGGGCGATTGAGCAGTTCCAACCCGAAGGTGGCCAACCGTTTACCGGTGCGGCGGGGTTGGCCGAAAAACCGGCCGAGGTTGCACTGGAAGGGGACGTTGTGCGCGGGGAAACCCTGTCTTACCGGAATTGCGGGCGTTGCCATGTGATTGGCGAACGTAACCGGATGAAGGGTATCGGTTCGACACCGTCGTTTGCCCTGATGCGCAGCTTTCCGGACTGGCAGCAGAGATTCGGCGGGTACTATACGCTGAACCCGCACCCGTCCTTTTCGCAGATCGTCGATGTGACCGATCCGTTTGATCCCGCCCGCCCGCCGCCGATCAAACCGCTGGAGCTGACCCTCGAGGAGCTGGCGGACATCCTTGCCTTTGTCGCGACGATCAAGCCGGCCGATCTGGGGGCGCCGTTGCAAACTCAGTGATCCCGACGCTTGCTCAGGTAATCTTCGGTCGTAACCACGCGGGGGCGTTCACCACCCTGAAACGGGCTGTTTTCGGAATGGTACTGGGCCTCGATCCGGCAATTGTCGCACATCTGGATCAGTTTTCCGGCATCCGTTGTGGCGAACATCGGGTGTTTGCCGGCCAGCTTTTCCATAACCTTTTCAATGGTGGATTTCACACCAAAGGGTTTGCCGCAGGATATACATTCGAACGGGTCTTCTTCATGCACCACGGTTTCGGTAAAGGCCTGATCCGACAGGTTGAATTGCGGCTTAAGGGTGATGGCCTTTTCCGGACAGACACGGGTGCACAGCCCGCATTGCAGACAGGCATCTTCCTGAAAGCGCAACTGCGGTTTGTCGGGGTTGTCGCCCAAGGCACCGGTCGGACATTGCGAAACACAGGACAGGCACAGGGTGCAGGCGCCGGTATCTACCACCACCGCCCCGTAAGGCGCGTGTTCGGGCAGCGGGATCGGCGCATCTGCGTTGGGGCGCAGGGCGGCAGCCGACAGGCGGGCGATCTGGCGGCGGCTGCCCAGCGGCAGGATCGGGGTATCCACCAGCGGGGCGGGGGGCGCGCCATAGAGCGCGTCAGACAGCGCATCGGGGTCGGCCAGATCAAGCAGGGTGATGCGTGGCTCGCCCGCGATGGCCAGCGCCAGCGCCTGTTCGCGGGTCAGGGTTTCGGGGTCGGTTTTCGGGGTCATCAGGATGTTGATTTCGCTGAACCCGCAGGCCAGCGCCGCCAGCATTTCCGCATGGCCGAAACCGGACAGGGCGGCGACCTCGATCGGGATCACATCGGCGGGCAGGCCGCGGCCGAAACGGGCGGCAAGGCTGATCATTTCACCACCGTATTCGCCATCATGCACCAGCAGGCGCAGGGATTTTCCACCGGCATTGCGATGGGCATCGGCAAGGGTTTGCAGACGTTTAAAGGTGATGTCCGTGGGCGGTGCATCATAAGTCAAAGCGCCCGAGGGGCACAGCGCCACGCAGGATCCGCACCCGCCACAAATCGCCGGATCAACGGTGACATGTTCGCCATCGGGGAAAATCGCGCCGGTGGGGCAAATGTCGAGGCATTTGGAACAGCCGGTGATTTCAGCACGGGAATGGGCGCAGAGATGGCTTTCGGTTTTCAGGTAGAACGGTTTTTCGAATGTGCCGACCATTTGGCTGGCATCAAACACCGCTTTGGCCACAGCGGCGGGGTTGCGCGGATCGGCGCGAAGGTAGCCGTCGCGTTTGTTCGGCGCGGGGAAAAGCGGGGTTTCGCCGCGCAGATCAAGGATGATGTCACATTCGGTTTCGGCACCGTCACGCGGGGGCGTCATCTGGAACGGGCCGCGTCCGGTCGGGTCCAGCTGTTGCAGGGCGTCGATTTTCAGGTGGAAATCCCCCAGCGTGCCGGTGGCTGTTTTCAGCCGCCCGACAACCAGATCGAACCGCCGGTCAACGGGTGTATCCTCTACCCCCTCCAGTAGTATAGTGACAGCCAGAATGTCGGCCAGTTGTTCGGCTACGGGCAGGGTTGTTTCGGCCGACCCAAGGATCAGGCAGCGCCCTTCGGATGTAACATCGAACAGTTTTTCCGCCGGTTTTTCCAGCAGGGAATCGGCGATAAGCGCGGCCATTTTCGGGGTTGATTTCGGGGCCTCGTCCGACCATCCGGCGCGGTCGCGGATGTCGATAAAGGCAGGCATTTCGGCCTGAATTTCGTCTGCCAGCTCCTCGAACAGGTCGCGTTCCTGCAGACAGGCAATAACGGCGCCGCCTTTTGCGATTTCTTTGGCCGCCTCACCGATTTGTGTGGTGCACAGGGTCGAATAGACGCGCGAACAGGGCAGGCCACAGGTGTTTTCCAAGGCCTTGCCGTCAACTGGTTGGCTTCCGGAACAATCACATAAAATCAGTCTCTTACCCATATTTCCCCCATTGGTTTCCCTGATTATCCAGGGCGATTCCCTGTCCCACATATTCACCAAATCCCCGCGCCGTAAAGGGTTTTCGAATCAAATCATGCCAAAGGTGATTCGGATAAGCGCCGTCGGAAATTCCAACCGAAATACTAGGGCATTATTCGGGTGGACTTTATGTCCCGAAACGCGGTCGGGCCGGCGCCAATCGGGACGAATAGTCCAGATTTTATATCTACATGGCTTTGATATTAAGTTTTCCAAAAATAACCTTTGATCCAGTGGCGAAATTCTCGCATCCTTGGGTAACGCCAAAGGTTCGCGATATGACGGGTCGGGCGACGGGAGAATAATTTTGACGCAGAATGCGACGGCCAGCTTACCACTTGGGATTGTGCTCCGGAAATCTCCGGGCGTGACGCGCTGGGCAAAATGGGTCTGGAAGGCCGTTGCCGTGCTGCCCGGTGCCGCGCAAGAGAGCTGGAAAGAATTGCGTCGCGAAGGCGATGTTGTCGAATACCACGCCGCCACCGTTGATCTGGAATTATACCGCACCGATACCGAAGCCTATCTGGCCGGACTGTCCACCAACCCGCCCGCGATTTACGTTGTGATGCGCGAGGCAACCGATGCGGATGCGTCGCAGGATATCGAGGTTCTGCTGGCGACGGCCTCGCCCTATGACGCGCAGGACTATGCGGATACCGGCGAGGAAATTATCGAACAGGTGCCAATGCCGGCAGGATTGATCGCCTGGATCAATGATTTTGTGCAGAAGCACCACGAAGAAGAGGTGTTCGTCAAACGCAAGCGCGACAAGCAGCGCGTTGATCTGGTGCAGGACGGTATTGGCGATGCGCGCATCCATCAGGCAACCGATGTTTACCGCGCGCCGGTTCGCAAGGCGAGGATCCTGCATTGAGCGCGTCTATGGACAGATGGTCGCGTCGTCGCGCGGCGGTTCAGGCCGAGGCAGAAGCCGAGGCACGGGCGCAGGAACAGGCCGTTGTTGCCGAGCGTCAGGCCGAGTTGGCCGAAAAAACAGATGCCGAAATTTTGGCCGAACTGGATTTGCCGGACCCCGAGACATTGCAGCCCGGTGACGATTTTTCCGGCTTTATGCAGGCGGCCGTTCCCGAACGCCTTCGCAAACTGGCGCTGCGCCGTTTGTGGCGCAGCAATCCGGTGTTGGCCAACGTCGATAATCTGGTTGATTACGGCGAGGATTTTACCAAGGAAGGTGCCTTGGGCGTTGCTGTCAAAACCGCCTATCAGGTTGGCAAGGGCATGTTGAAACATGTCGAGGAAATGGAATTGCAGGTCGCCCGGGAAGATGTGCAGCAGGATGATGCCGCACCGGAGGATGTGATCGAGGATCGCACCGAAGAAGCGGATACCCCGATTGAAGAATTTACCGAGGACGAGCCTATTGTGGCTTTTGCCCCCGAAAACCCTGAAGAAACACTCACAGAACAACCCGACGAGCCGGATTTTGCCGTTAAACGCAGAATGCGGTTCCAGTTTGCCAGTTAGGCAGGAAGCCAAAGGATGACAACAGTCGCTATGACAACGCCGGATATTGCACAGGAAGACAAGCTGCGCGCGGATTTTTACGATTTTCTGGCCGCCCTTCTGGCGCGCCCGCCCTCAAAGGATCTGTTGCAGAAAACGGCGAACCTGACAGGGGATGACAGCGAATTGGGCAAGGCGATCCAGTCTATGGCGCGGGTCGCGGCGGTGACAAAGGAACGTGCCGCCGAAAGCGAGTTTAACGCGCTGTTTATCGGGCTGGGGCGTGGCGAATTGCTGCCCTATGCCAGTTTCTATCTGACAGGGTTTCTGAACGAAAAACCGCTGGCGGCATTGCGCAAGGACATGGCGGCGCTGCGTATCGCGCGCGCGCCCAATGTGTTCGAACCTGAAGACAACATTGCCAGCCTGTTTGAAATGATGGCAGGCATGATCACGGGCCGCTTTGGCGACCCTGTGCCGCTGGAGCGGCAGGCCGACTATTTCAACAAACATATCGCCCCCTGGGC
>WGBJ01000099.1 GCA_015494385.1 Marinosulfonomonas sp. | reverse complement strand
GTCAGTGATCATTCAGGTGCTCTATTTCAAACGCACCGGCAAGCGGGTGTTCCTGATGGCGCCGATCCATCACCACTACGAGAAAAAGGGCTGGGCCGAGCCGCAGATCGTGATCCGGTTCTGGATTATCTCGCTGGTGTTAGCATTGATCGGGCTGGCGACATTGAAGGTGCGTTAAGGCGTGTGTCCGGCGGGGTGAACCCCGCCCTACGGGCTGCACAGAGGGTTTGCCAATGGCCCCGCCGCGGCCTAAACAGGGGCAGGCAAGGATAAAAGGGCAGCACATGATCCCCGTTCAAGGATTTGCAGGTAAGAAAGTGGCCGTTCTGGGCCTTGGCCGCAGTGGCCTTGCGACCGCCGTGGCGCTTGAGGCGGGCGGGGCGACCCCTGTGGTCTGGGACGACAACGAGGCCGCTCGCGATGCCGCTGAAAAACAGGGCTATCCGGCGACCGACCTGCGCAAGGCCGGCGTGTGGGAGGACATTGCAACCCTGATCGTCTCCCCCGGAATCCCGCATCTTTACCCCGAGCCAAACCCCGTGGTGCGCAATGCCACCGCCGCCGGTGTGCCGATTGATAATGATATCGGGCTGTTCTTCCGGTCTTTCGCGACCTACGAGTGGGACGGTTTCGACGTTGCCCCCCGCGTGATCGCCATCACCGGCAGCAACGGCAAATCCACCACCGCCGCGCTGATCCATCACGTTCTGACCCACGCCAAACGCCCGACCCAATTGGCCGGTAACATCGGCCGCGGGGTGCTGGATATTGATCCCGCTCATGACGGCGAAGTCGTGGTGCTGGAGCTGTCCAGCTATCAGACCGAACTGGCCCGCTCACTCACCCCTGATGTGGCGGTGTTCACCAACCTGTCGCCGGATCATCTGGACCGGCACGGCGGCATTGGTGGCTATTTCGCCGCCAAACGCCGCCTGTTTGCCGAGGGCGGACCGGACCGCGCGGTGATAGGGGTGGATGAAAACGAGGGCCGCTTTTTGGCCAATCAAATGTCCGAAGGACCAGCGGATGACCGCGTGATCCGCATTTCGGTGGATGCCAAGCTGACTGGCCCCGGCTGGGCGGTGTTCGCCCGCAAGGGGTTTTTGTCGGAATACCGAAAAGGGCGGCAAATGGGGTCGATAGATTTGCGCAAGATCAAAGGCTTGCCCGGTGCGCATAACCATCAGAATGCCTGTGCCGCCTATGCCGCTGTGCGCACATTGGGCATCGCGCCCAAGGTGATTGAAGCCGCGTTTCATTCATTCGGTGGGCTGGCCCATCGCAGCCAGATTGTTGGCGTGGCCAACGGCGTGACCTATGTGAACGACAGCAAGGCGACCAATGTGGATGCTGCCGAAAAGGCGTTACTGGCCTTCCAGAATATCCGCTGGATTGCAGGCGGGCAGGGCAAAACCGGCGGCATTGCCAGCCTTGCACCGCATTTGGGCAATGTGCGCAAAGCCTATCTGATTGGTGCCTCGGCCGATGAATTCGCGGGGCAGTTGGGCGACACCCCATACCAGATTTGCGAAACGATGGAGCGCGCGGTTGCCGCCGCCAGCAAGGACGCCGAAGAGGGCGACACCGTGCTGCTGGCCCCCGCCGCCGCCAGCTTTGACCAATACAAAAGCTTCGAGCATCGCGGTGATGATTTCACCGCCATTGTCGCCGCACTGATAGACGGTTAACGGCGGATATTCGCGCTTTATCAATAAGTTTTGGACAAAATCGCATGCTCTGGGCTAGGGTTGCAGGGGGGGATGCGATGTATCAAATGTTAAAACGACTTCTGGCCGTAGGGTTGCTGTGTCTGTTGGGCGTGCAAGGTTTTGCGCAAACAACCGATGATGCGCCGCTGCGCGTGCTGGTCAAACCGATCCCGCCCTTTGTGATTGAAAACGCTGATGGCAGCCTGAGCGGGTTCAGTATTGATCTGTGGCAGATGGTTGAAAAGCAACTGGGCGTGCAAAGCGATATGACTGTGCTGCCCAATGTCACCGAACTGTTGCAGGCGATTGAAACCGGCAAGGGGGATGTTGCCGTTGCGGCTGTGACGATCACGGCGGATCGTGAACAGCGGATGGATTTTTCCCACCCTTTCTTTCGCTCGGGTCTGCAGATTCTGGTGCCCGGCGATGATATGGGCATGGTCGCCAAGGCGCTGTCGGTGATCAAGGGCATGTTTGCCTCGCAAAGTTTTCGCTTTGCCCTGTTGGCGCTGGCCATTCTGGTGCTGGGCACGGCGCATATCATGTGGCTGGTCGAGCGGCGCAAGAACCCCGAATTTACACGCAATTACCCGATGGGGCTGTGGGACGGGTATACTGGACGATGGTCACGATTTCGACCGTTGGCTATGGCGACAAAACCCCGAAATCGCATCCCGGCAAGGTGATCGCGCTGGTGCTGATCGTATTCGGATATGTCGCCTTTGCCTGGTTCACCGCGACGATTTCCTCATCGATGACGGTTTCGCGTCTGGAAGGGGAAATCCGCGGGCCCGAGGATCTGGGCGGCAAACGGGTTGCAACCGTGAAAGGCTCCACCAGCGAGGCCTATTTACAGCATTTGCCCGCCGTGCAGATCAGGGCGGTTGATACGATCGATCAGGCTTACAGCGCACTGGAGGCGGGTCAGGTCGCGGCCGTGGTCTATGACTTTCCGGTGCTAAGCCACTATGCAAACGGCGAAGGACAGGACAAGGTGCGCCTGACCGGGCCGGTGTTTCAGCGTGAAGCATACGGGATTGTCTTTCCCGAAGGCTCGAAATGGCGCGAGCCGGTCAATCAGGTGTTGCTGCAACTGTCCGAACAGGGCGGATATGACCGGCTATATCTGAAATGGTTTGGCCGCGCCCCGAATTGAGGAGACGAACATGAGCGATGATCTGAGTGGCAAGACCTGTATTGCCTGCCACGGCGGGATGCCGGTGCTGTCCGAGGCCGAAGTGGCCGATAAAATGGGGCAGTTGCACGAGGGCTGGAAACTGGCCAAAGAGGGGCGCTGGCTGGTGCGGCGTGTCACGGTCAAAGGGTTCAACGCCGCGCACCACTGCGCCAATGTGGCCGCATGGCTGGGTGAACAGGAAGGGCACCACCCCGACATCCGCTTTGGCTGGGGCTATTGCGAGGTGGAATTCACCACCCATGTGGTGCACGGGCTGACCGAAAACGATTTCATCTGTGCTGCCAAATTCGACCGGATTCTGGCACTTGGTTAGAGGTTTGCAAGCCCCGCGTCTTTGGCGTATCAGGCGCGCATGACACAGTTTTCCTTTGACCTGCACAGCACCGACGGCAAGGCCCGCACCGGTATCATCCACACCCCGCGCGGCGACATCCGCACGCCGGCCTTTATGCCGGTCGGCACTGCCGCCACAGTTAAGGCGATGCTGCCCAAAAACGTGCGCGCCACGGGGGCGGATATTCTGCTGGGAAACACCTATCATCTGATGTTGCGCCCCACTGCCGAACGGATTGCCAATCTGGGTGGTTTGCATAGGTTCATGAACTGGGAGCGGCCCATCCTGACGGATTCCGGTGGCTTTCAGGTGATGAGCCTGTCGGATCTGCGCAAAATGTCGGAACAGGGCGTGACCTTCAAATCGCATATCGACGGCAGCCTGCATGAAATCACACCCGAACGCAGCATGGAAATCCAGCGTCTGCTGGGCAGCGATATTGTGATGTGTTTCGATGAATGTACCCCGCATCCGGCCCCCGAAGATGTGGCGCTGAAATCCATGCGGATGTCGATGCGGTGGGCGCACCGCTCGCGTGATGCATTTGGCGACCGGCCCGGTCACGCGCTGTTCGGTATCCAGCAGGGCAGCGTGTTCAGGGATCAGCGCGAGGAAAGCGCCGAGGCGCTGAAGGCGATCGGGTTCGAGGGCTATGCCGTTGGCGGTCTGGCTGTGGGCGAGGGGCAGGAAACCATGTTTCAGGTGCTGGATTACGCCCCCAACATGCTGCCCGCTGACAAGCCGCGCTACCTGATGGGCGTGGGCAAGCCCGACGATCTGGTCGGCGGTGTGAAACGCGGCATTGATATGTTTGATTGCGTGTTGCCATCGCGGTCTGGCCGCACGGGACAGATTTTCACCCGCCACGGCGTGTTGAATATCAAAAACGCCCGCCACAAGGACGACCCCCGCCCGCTGGACGAAGCCTGCACATGCCCCGCTTGCCGCAGCTATTCCCGTGCCTATCTGCACCATGTGTTCAAGGCGCAGGAAATCATCGCCTCGATGCTGATGACATGGCACAATCTGCACTATTATCAGGAATTGATGGCGGGGATGCGGGACGCGATTGCCGCGGGCACATTTGATGCCTTTGAATCACAATTCCGTGCGCAACGCGCGCAAGGGGACATTGAACCACTTTAGCGTGATTTCGCGCATAATCGCGGTTTATCCACCGATATTTACTGAATTTGCCGGTATTTTCGGGCTTATCGGGAAAATGTCGCCTTGCCCTTGCCGCATTGCACAGGCACATTGCGCCCCAAAGCTGCATGGCAGGTTAATGGTTGAATATTCGGCGGATCGTCCCCATTTTATTAAACCAAAGACCGGAGACAGACAGGTTGCCTAAATGATGCAGGGGCCTGTCGCTGTCTGCCACTAAACAAGGACAAGAAATGACCGAGCAAATGAGCACATCCTACCCCGTACTGCCGTTGCGCGATATTGTGGTGTTCCCGCATATGATCGTGCCGCTGTTCGTGGGCCGTGAAAAATCCGTCAAAGCCCTGGAAGAGGTGATGGTGGATGACAAGCAGATTCTGCTGTCGAGCCAGATTGATCCCGCGCAGGATGATCCGGATTCGGACGGGATTTACAATGTTGGCGTTCTGGCCAATGTGCTGCAACTGCTGAAACTGCCCGACGGCACCGTCAAGGTGCTGGTCGAGGGGCGCAAGCGGGTGCGCATCACCGATTATCTGGACAACCCCGATTATTTCGAGGCCCACGCCGAGGAACTGGAAGAAACACTGGGCGACGAGGCCACGGTCGAGGCGCTGGTGCGCTCTGTCGGATCCGAATTCGAGCGCTATGCCAAGATCAAGAAAAACGTGCCCGAAGAGGCGCTGTCGGCTGTGGCCGATGCGGTCGAGAGTGACAAGCTGTCTGATCTGGTGGCCGGCCATCTGGGGATCGAGGTTGACCAAAAGCAGGAGCTTTTGGAAACCCTGTCGGTGGCCGAGCGTCTAGAGAAAATTTACGGCCTGATGCAAGGCGAAATGTCGGTGCTGAAGGTCGAGAAAAAGATCAAGACCCGCGTCAAAAGTCAGATGGAGCGCACCC
>WGBJ01000098.1 GCA_015494385.1 Marinosulfonomonas sp. | reverse complement strand
GTCATATCCGGCACCATCGCCATCTTCCTCGGAAACCCAGCGAACCCGTTCCGCCAGATCCGGTCGTCCTGAGGTGATCAGGTTGGAGCGTTCACGGGCAAGCACGCGCTCTTCTCCGGCGCGACCAAGAGTGCGGTTTCGTTCGTCGCGCTCAGCCACATCGAACTTTTGTGCAATCCCCAGCA
Organism: Marinosulfonomonas sp.; assembly: GCA_015494385.1. Lineage (GTDB taxonomy): Bacteria > Pseudomonadota > Alphaproteobacteria > Rhodobacterales > Rhodobacteraceae > Profundibacter. Next base: position 1,976 of record WGBJ01000098.1, on the reverse strand, counting down.
TCTGGTCCAGTTCGTCGGGTGGCGGCGCGTTGCGCATGGTGGGCGGAGGATCAATCCATAACTGCGTGGCTTCCCTGAGGTGACCGGTTTGTGCAGCGCGGGGTGGTCTTGAAACCCACGCGACATTGTTTGCCAACCACCGCGCAACAGCATCCACAAGGGGTGTCTGGAAATTGAAGGCCGGTTTGTAGCCGGTGATCCACGTCTCGCCCAACCCAATCAGGATCGCGCTGATGTTCTGGTGTTTCCACTCAATCGAGCCACGGCTGCGCCCGATGGTGGCTTGCAGGTCGCGGTTGTGCTGCGCTTTGTTATAAGGATTTCCGGCAAGATCATCGGCAAGCATCGCGAAATAGTCCGCAATGATTGTGTCGTTTTCTTCATCTGTCCAGTTTTCGCCTGCCATGCGGGCCAGGCTACCCGGTGCGGGTGGATTTGTCATCTATTGGTTGGGGCGCATATTATACCCGATGATAGCGTCAAACGCAGCCTCAGCCGATCACCGAAATACTTTCCGCATCAACCCCCAGAAAATATCCACGGTTTCTGGCGGTTTTGATCAGCGATTTGCTTTCCGCATCCGAAAACCCTGCCGTTTTCATCTGGTCCCGTAATTCCCTGATCAGGTCTTTAGCCTCGCGCCCCGATGTATCCTCCAGAAACGGACCGGAAGCGATAGCATCGCGGGAGCCGGCTTTTTCCAGAAGTCTCTGGAACACCGGAAATATCTGGTGCGAAAATGTGGCTGACCGACCTTGCCATTCAATTTGCGCAGCCTTGATCTGGACAATCAACTCCGGAGCTCCCGTTGCGGCGTCAAGCGCGTGATGACCAAATACAAAACCCAGCCGGTTTTCAGCGGGTTTAATAACATCCCCGACGTTGGCATGATCAATGCCAGCCTCCCGCAGCCACTGCTTTGTTGCTGGCGAGGCTTTCTGCGTGATTATGGTCGCCTGTCCGGCCTTGTTTGACTGGCGAATGACGGCAATCAGGCTGCTGCGATTGAGCGATGCAAGGTTCAGGCCGTAATATATGCCGCGTCCAGATCGGGTTTCGCCCAGGCACCACAGGCTCTTGATGATTTCGACCGGAGGCTGATCAAAGCCCGCAGCGGTAGCAATCTCGCCCATCAAAACTGCAACACTGATTTCAAAGACCCGAAGATCATCCCGTTCAAGAACAACATCCCGGCTCGCGTCCAGTGGGCAATCTGCCCGAAACCGGTCCCCAAAGGGCCGGACCGGGCGGGCAAGCAGCCCGCATTGGCACTCGTTGCATAGATCCCAATCCTCCAACGGGGCCTGTTCCACCAGAATGCGCGCTTTCAGCAGGCGATCAAAAACCGGCCCGTAATACGGGCGGGCGGCTGAGCCGGACAGCACGGCCTCGTCGCCTGCTTCACTCAGCAGCTTCAATAACATCGTAATCATCGCGTTCCAGTGTCATGCCGTTTCGTTCAATCAGTTCCATAACGCGGGCTTCGTGTTGGGTTCGCCGGAACTGCACCACGCTTGGCGGGCGGATTTTGACCGTGACCTGCGGCTTGCGCGTGCCTTCACCCTTGAAGAACACCCGCAGCACCATCTCGCCCAGCACCCAGGAGCCGCCAAATCCGACCGGAGTTTCGCGAAAATGTGCCAGCGCCTTGCCAGTGAGATCACGCGACCGCAGGGTGCGGGCCACTTTCCGGTAGCCGTCCTTGCCCGGCACCATCAGGTCAGCCGCCGCCTCGATGATCAGCACCTTTTCGATGGCCGGATCATACTGGTGATCCATGGCAAAACCGTCACCGGACTTTTCCACCACCTCTAACGAGTAAAGCTCCTGCGCGTCATCGCTGGCGAACATGCCCGGTTCATTCAGCACAATATCGGCAAAGGCTTCGGCGATGTCCTTTTGATGCCCCGCCTTTATGCGAGCCAGCCTGAGAATGCCGGTGTTTTCCGAATACCGCAAAATGGCCTGGGTCACAC
>WGBJ01000097.1 GCA_015494385.1 Marinosulfonomonas sp. | reverse complement strand
GTGTCGGCCTCTTGAAAGGCGTCGTTGCCGATCATGAAGGTGGGTACCTGACCGGTCAGGATCACCAGCGGGATACTGTCCAGCAGTGCGTCGGTCATGCCGGTCACCGCGTTGGTTGCGCCGGGGCCGGAGGTGACCAGAACAACGCCGGGTTTGCCGGTGGAACGTGCATAGCCCTCGGCGGCATGGACCGCAGCCTGTTCGTGGCGCACCAGAATGTGGCGAATATCGTTTTGCAGAAAGATCTCGTCATAAATCGGTAGCACGGCCCCGCCCGGATATCCGAACACGACTTCCACGCCCTGATCCTTCAAGGCCTGGATTATCATTTTCGCGCCGCTCATTTGACGTTTCATCTTTTCTACTCCGCTTTCACTTTGCCTTTGACCATAAAAAAACCCCCGATCTTCGGGGGCGCATGGGATACCGATATGGTAGTCTTTACAGACCCATGCGCAACTTTCCCACAATCACAGATAGGACGTTCATGTCCAAGGCTCCTTTGGTTGGTGGCGTGACTTTAGGAGTGCCGCAAAGGGGCGTCAACGGCAATTTAAAGGAAAAGTGTCGCATATCAGGGGTATTTTGGAACTTTCTTGCGAAAACGCGACGGAATTTTGCGTGCTTCCGTATTTTTACGGGGGCGGTGCAAAAATGACAATAAATTGCATCAAATTGCCTGGGGGCTTTGTGAACTCTACCAATGGGGTGTTATTTTTCATAGTATGCAATTGATACGGGTGTTTGTGAGCGGTTCTAACGAAAAATCTACCAGCAAGGTTGAAAACGGATGGGCCGAAAAAACAGGGAATTCACAGCGCGGCTGGCCGAAAAACACTCGGTCCGGTTAACACCGCAAGAAAGGCATTTCACTGGTCGTGAATTGGGGCAATCTGCTGTTGCATACAAGCTGGATGCAGAGGGAACCCGTAAATTGTTTAAAGAGCTGTCCAAAGAAGTAGGGGATTTGGATAGCCGCAAGAAAACGGAAAAGGACGCCTAACAAATGGCCCTCTATACAGTGACAGCCTTCAAGTGGACCGGAACATTCTACAACGCAACTTACAATACATCCTACACAGCCACATTTAATGATAATGATCCGGCCTATGAGGGGGGCGGTGATGCCGACGAAACAGTCAGTATCGACGGGGGGGCGTTCAATTCGACGAGTTCAAGCCCTTATGCGATCAACGTTTCCTTTACCGATGTCAACGGTGTCGCCCATGTCGAGACATTCTATTTCTTTAACACCGGCGGGGCGTGGTATTTCATTCCCGCTCCGGGGTCGGCCTTTACGGTGGGGGCCACCCTTGGAAGTTATCAAAGCCACGTTGTCGGCTGGAACTATTCGGATGTGACCTGTTTTGTGCGGGGCACGCGGATACGGACGGGCAGCGGGGAATTGCCGGTTGAGGATCTGCGTGCGGGTATGATGGTTGAAACGCTGGATGCGGGGTTGCAAGAACTACAGCTGGTTTTACAGCGCAAAATACCGGCGGTGGAACTGGCGGAGAATCCGAAATTGCGGCCGGTGTTCATGCCGGCGGGATCATTGGGCAATGGTTTGCCCCTACGGGATCTGCGGGTGTCGCGGCAGCACCGGATGCTGGTGTCTTCGCCCGTGGTGCAGCGGATGTTCGGCCAAAACGGGGTACTGGTTTCCGCGATCAAGCTGGCGGCATTGCCGGGGATTTGCGTGGATATGCAAACGCCCCGAGTGGAATATTTCCATCTGCTGTTTGACGATCATCAGGTGGTCTTTGCCGAAGGCACCCCGAGCGAGAGCCTGTATACGGGGGAACTTGCCTTGAATGCCCTGCCGCAAGAAGCCGTCGAGGAAATCTTTGAAATCCTGCCACAGGTGGCGCGGCTGGATTATCAAAGCAAACCTGCGCGTCTTATCCCCGAAGATCGCCGTCAGAAACGGCTGGTCGAACGCCATGTAAAAAATGGCCGTGCTGCGGTTTCATAACCCGCCCGTTCCCTGCAACACCCCGTGTTCCAGCGCGTAACGGGTCAGGCCGGCGGTGGTGGAAATGCCCAGTTTGCGTTTGATGTTCTTGCGGTGGGTTTCCACCGTGCGCACCGAAATATCCAGCGCGGCGGCCACCTGTTTGTTGGAATTGCCCTGCGCCAGTTGCAGCAGGATGGTCTGTTCGCGGCTGGTCAGGGTTTCGCGCCCGTCGTGGGTTTTGGGGGTAAGGGCCGTGCTGGCGCCGGTGCACAGATATTGCTGCCCCGCCATCACCGTATCAATCGCGGTTTTGATTTCCTCGGTCGGGACATCCTTTAGAACATAGCCCTTGGCCCCGTGGCTAAGGGCGGTCTGGATGTATTCCGGCGTGTCGTGCATCGACAGGATCAGCACCCGCATATCGGGGCGTTTTTCCAGCAATATTTCGGTGGCGGACAGCCCGTTCATATCGGGCATGTTCAAATCCAGCAGGATCACATCGGGGGCCAGATCATCGACCTGATCGATAATCGCCTGCCCGTTGTTCAGGGTGCCGACCACGTTGATATCATCATAGGTTTCAAGGATCGCCTCGATCCCTTCGGTGACCATCGGATGATCGTCGACAATAACAACGCGGGTGATACGGCTCATCTGGCTATCCTTGGGTTTCTTCGGGCGGCAGAAGGTGGGTCAGGGGGATTTGGGCCTTGATCACGGTGCCGTCTTTGGTGCTGGTCATGTGCAGGGTTCCGTCCAGTTGCTCGACCCGTTCTTGCATATTGCGCAGGCCAAGGCCACCTTGGGCAGTGGCTGTGGCATTGTCGCCGATACCGCGCCCGTTGTCGGTGATTTGCAGGGTCGCGCCCTTTTTGTGGCCAAACAGCTTGATCGAAACCTCGGTGGCACCGGCGTGGCGTTCGATGTTGGTCAGGGCCTCTTGGGCGATGCGAAACAGGGCAATTTTGGATTCAGGATCCAGCCGGTTGCGAAACACCACGGTTTCCAGTTCGGTTTTGGTGCCGGTGCGTTGGCTGAATTCCTGCGTCAGCGCCTGCAGGGCAGGGCCAAGCCCCAGATCATCCAGCACACCGGGGCGCAGATCGTGGGAAATGCGCCTCACCTCCTGAATGGCGCTGTTCAGACTGTCGATGCCCTTGCCCAGATTTTCATCCGCGCGCGCGTCACCCGTCTGCACCCGTTTGCGCGCCAGTTCCAGCGCATAGCGCACCCCGACAAGGATCTGGCTGATGCTGTCATGC
>WGBJ01000096.1 GCA_015494385.1 Marinosulfonomonas sp. | reverse complement strand
GTGTTGATAGGCTTTGTTTTGCTTTGCAACTGTCTGGCTCCTTGATCACCTTGCAAGGTCTCACGTTCAGGGGGGTATTTGCAAGTTTTACCAAATGATCAAGAGGTAATGATGCGGCCCAGCCAATTGGCCGCATCATTTCGGGTGTTTGGGGGCTGTTACTTGAACAACCCTTCCTTTTTGGCCGCCTGATAGGTTTCGTCGATCGCGCGATAGGCGCGGTCCATCAGGGTGTCGACGTCATCCTTGGTGAACACCAATGGCGGCGAGATGATCATCCGGTCGCCCACATGGCGCATCACCAGATTGTTTTCAAAACAACGATCACGGCACATCAGGCCGATGGTTCCGGCGGGGGCTTCGAACGGGGCGCGGTTGGCTTTGTCCGGTGACATAGCGACCGCAGCGACCATGCCGCAGGATTTGGCCTCGCCGATCATCGGGTGATCCTCCAGTTCGGCCCAGCGTTTGGCCAGATAGGGGGCGGTCACATCGCGCACGGTATCGACGATCTTTTCCTCTTCCAGAATACGCAGGTTTTCCAGCGCGACAGCGGCGGAAACCGGATGGGCGGAGTAGGTGTAACCGTGGTTGAAATCACCGGCGTTGGCGATCACATCGGCCACTTCGTCCGATACCATCGAACCACCGATGGGCGCATAGCCCGAGGACAGGCCCTTGGCGATGGTCATGATGTCGGGACGGATGTTGAAGGTTTCGCTGCCGAACCAGTTGCCGGTGCGCCCAAAGCCGCAGATCACTTCGTCTGCGATCAGCAGGATTTCATGCGCATCGCAAATCCGCTGGATTTCCGGCCAGTAGGTTTCGGGCGGAATGATCACCCCGCCTGCGCCCTGAATCGGTTCGGCGATAAAGGCGGCAACGCGATCCTCGCCGATTTCGGCAATCGCCTGCTCCAGTTGGCGGGCGCGTTCCAGACCGAATTCCTCGGGCGACAGATCACCGCCCTGGGCATACCAGTTGGGCTCATCAATGTGGTGAATGTCGGGAATCGGCAGGCCGCCCTGCGCGTGCATCGCTGTCATCCCGCCAAGGCTGGCGGCGGCGGCGGTTGAACCGTGATAGGCGTTCTTGCGCGATATGATCACCTTTTTGTCGGGCTTGCCCTTGGCGGCCCAATAGTGACGCACAAGGCGCAGGTTGGTGTCATTGGCATCCGAGCCCGAGCCACCAAAGAACACCTGGTTCAGATCACCGGGCACCAGTTCGGCCAGTTTGGTGGCCAGGGCCACGGCGGGCACATGGGTGGTCTGGAAAAAGGTGTTGTAATAGGGCAGCTCGCGCATTTGCCGTGCGGCAGCTTCGGCCAGTTCATTGCGGCCATAGCCGATGTTGACGCACCACAGGCCCGCCATCGCGTCCAGCAGTTGCACGCCTTCGGAATCGGTCAGCGTCACGCCTTTGGCCGATGTGATCACCCGCGCGCCCTTGGCTGCCAGTTCGGCACCGGCGGTAAACGGATGCATGTGATGCGCCGCATCCAGTTTCTGAAGTTCCTTGGTGGGCGGGTGGTTGGTGATCATGTTCATTGCGCATCTCCTGATGAAGCGGGTTCGCTGCAGAATATGATCAAATTATTTTCTGTCAAACAGAATCGCCGTGTTCAGGTCGATTCCAGCGATTGGCGGATTGCCTCGTGCCCCTGATGCAGGTCTTCCTTGATCGCTTGCGCCACCGCTTGCGGGTCGCCGTCGCGCATGGCTTGCAGGGCTTCCTGATGTTTGTCGGGCAGGCTTGCGGTGCCGAAACGCCCCAGAACCACCCGCAAGGACGGACCGATTCGCAGCCAGAGCGATGCGGACATCGACAGCAGGATATGGGCATCCGACAGCTGATACAGGTCATGGTGAAACCGGTAGTTGTATTTCAGGTAATCCGCGACATTGCCCTGCGCGATGGCCACGTTCAGGGCCTGATCGGTGTCATATAACCCCTGATAATCCGTTCCCGACATGCGGCTGGTGGCCAGATAGGCCAGTCTCGGTTCTATCGACAGGCGGGCAAAGGCAATTTCATCCAGTTGCGCCAATGTCATTTGCGGCAGGATAATCCGCCGATTGCCCTGAAATTCAAGCGCCCCTTCGGCGGTCAGGCGGCGGATTGCCTCGCGCACAGGGGTCATGCCGACGCCCAGTTCCTGCACCAGCCCCTGAATGGTGACCGGCTGACCGGGGGCGAATTCACCCAGCAGGATCATCTCGCGGATCTGGCGATAGACCACCTCGTGAACAGGCAGGTTTTGCGGCGAATTATCCACTTTGTCCCCTTGGAAACGGCATCAACAATGACACGAGTTGAAACTTTTTATTGCTTTGTGTCAATTTTTTTGATCAAATATTTCGACGGGAGCCACGACTCCCGACCAACGGGAGAACAATCTATGAAAACGAATTTGCTGACATTGACGGCAGTGCTGGCCCTTGGGGCGGGCGCGGCCATGGCGGAAGAAGTGCGCGTCTATAACTGGTCCGACTATATCGACGAAGACCTGCTGACAAAATTTCAGGACGAAACCGGCATCACGCTGATTTACGACGTGTTCGATTCCAACGAATTGCTGGAAACGAAAATGCTGGCCGGTGGATCCGGCTATGATGTTGTTGTGCCGACGGCCGGCTTTTTGCAGCGCCAGATCGCGGCGGGTGCCTTCCAGAAACTGGACTATTCCAAGCTGCCCAATGCAGTAAACATGTGGGACGTGATCAAGGAACGCACCGCACAGTATGACCCCGGCAATGAATACTCGATCAACTATATGTGGGGCACCACGGGTATCGGCGTAAATGTTGAAAAAGTGAAAGAAGCACTGGGTGATGACGCGCCGATTGACTCACTTGCGTTGATTTTTGACCCTGCCAATATGGAAAAGCTGCAGAAATGCGGTGTCCATTTCCTGGATGCGCCAACCGAGATGATTCCGGCGGCGCTGGCCTATCTGGGCGAAAACCCTGACAGCCACGACCCCGAAGTGATTGCCAAAACCGAGGCTGTTCTGACAGGGGTCGCCCCCTATGTGCAGAAATTCCACAGCTCGGAATATATCAATGCGCTGGCAAATGGCGACATCTGCGTTGCCTTCGGCTGGTCCGGTGATGTGCTTCAGGCGCGTGACCGTGCGGACGAAGCCGAAAACGGTGTCGAAATCGCCTATCACGCCCCGAAAGAAGGCGCGCTGATGTGGTTTGACCAGATGGCCATTCCGGTGGATGCGCCCAACCCCGACGGGGCGCATAAATTCCTGAACTTCATGATGGATGCCCATAATGCGGCCGCAGCGTCGAACTATGTTTACTACGCCAACGGCAACAAGGCATCGCAAGAGTTTCTGGAAGAAGATGTGATCGGTGATCCCGCCATCTATCCGGACGAGGAAACGCTAAAGCATCTTTACACCACACGGCCTTATCCGCCCAAGGTGCAGCGGGTTGTTACCCGTCTGTGGACCAAGATCAAATCCGGCATCTAAAGTAAGCGATCAAATACCCCCCGCGCAGGCCATTGTCTGCGCGGGGTTTACGGTTTTAGGGGGGAAATCAATGAATGATGCCAGTGCAAGCGGTGTTTTTGCGCCTTGGGACAACCCGGATGAAAAACCGCTGATCGAATTTCGCAACGTCACCAAACGGTTTGGTGATTTCACCGCAATTGATGACCTCAGTATCAATATCTACAGAAAAGAGTTCTACGCCCTGCTTGGCCCCTCGGGCTGTGGTAAAACCACCCTGATGCGGATGCTGGCGGGGTTTGAAAACCCGACCGAAGGCCAGATATTGCTGGACGGT
>WGBJ01000095.1 GCA_015494385.1 Marinosulfonomonas sp. | reverse complement strand
TTACTAATTTTACCAAAAAGGGAGGGGGCAGGATGCATCCGAAATCAGGTGCAAGCTTTGTCGACCGGATCGAGGAAACGCTGATTGCGTTTCTGCTGGGCGCGATGACGCTGCTGACATTCGCCAATGTTGTTGCGCGTTATGTCTTTAACTCCAACATTCTGTGGGCGCTGGAACTGACGGTGTTCATGTTCGCCTGGCTGGTATTGCTGGGTGCATCTTATGCCGTTAAAAAAGGCGCGCATCTGGGGGTGGACGCGGTGGTGAATATGCTGCCCAGAGGGGCACGCAAGGGACTGGCGTTATTTGCCGTGCTGATCTGCATTATCTACAGTTTCCTGTTGTTGAAAGGCGCCTGGGATTACTGGGCCAACTTTGCCAACCTGCCGCAAACCGAAGGCCGCTGGATCCCCACCGGCTTTCAGGAAAAATTCCGCGGCAAGGGCTGGTATGAAACCAACGATATTCCGCTGCCGGCCATTCTGAACTGGATGGAATCCGCCTTCAACGATGGCGATGAATATGAAAAACTGCCCCGCCTTGTGCCCTATATGGTGCTGCCGCTTTCGATGGCGTTGCTGTTGTTTCGCTTTATTCAGGCCGCCTTTGCGATCCAGTCCGGCAAGGTAGACCGGATCATCGCCAGCCATGAAGTCGAGGATGAAATCGCCGAAATCCAGGAATTGCGCGGGGAAACAGGAAAATGACAGTAGCCTTCCTTTTTGCGATGGTCGTCGGCCTGATGATGATCGGTGTTCCCATCGCGGTATCATTGGGGTTCAGCTCGATTGTTTTCCTGCTGATCTTCTCGGATGCCTCTTTGGCGTCAATCGCGCAAACACTGTTTTCGGCCTTTGAGGGCCATTCAACCCTGCTGGCCATTCCGTTCTTTATTCTTGCCTCGTCGTTTATGTCGACGGGCGGTGTGGCGGAGCGGATCATCCGGTTCTCTATCGCCTGTGTGGGCCATCTGCGCGGTGGTCTGGCGATTGCCGGTGTGTTCGCCTGTATGATGTTTGCGGCTCTGTCCGGCTCATCCCCCGCGACCGTTGTGGCCATCGGCTCGATCGTGATCGCGGCGATGACCAAGGCGGGCTATACCAAGGATTTCGCCGCCGGTGTGATCTGTAACGCGGGCACTTTGGGCATCCTGATTCCGCCTTCGATCGTGATGGTGGTTTACGCTGCCGCGGTCGAGGTTTCGGTGGGCCGGATGTTCCTTGCCGGTATTATCCCCGGTCTGTTGGCCGGTGGTATGCTGATGGTGGCGATCTATGTGATGGCGCGTGTTAAAAACATGCCTGCCGGTGAGTGGGCCGGCTGGCGCGAGATCGGCACAGCCTTTGCCGATGCCTTCTGGGGGCTGATGCTGATCGTGATCATCATGGTCGGGATTTACGGCATCCCCGGTGTGACCTCGGCCATCTTTACGCCGACCGAAGCCGCCGCTGTGGCCTCGATCTATGCCTTCCTGATTGCCAGTTTTGTCTATCGTGATATGGGGCCTTTGGCTGCCAAAAACGGTGGGGCAAAGGGCAGTTTGCTGAATAGGCCCTATGCGCTGGTCACGGCATTTTTCCACCGCGACACACGGCACACGCTGTTCGAGGCGGGCAAGCTGACCGTGACCCTGATGTTCGTGATTGCCAATGCGCTGATCCTGAAACACGTTCTGACCGAAGAACAGATCCCGCAGCAGGTGGCCAACGCCATGCTGAGTGCCGGTTTTGGCTGGGTGATGTTCCTTGTGGTGGTTAACGTGATCCTGCTGATCGGCGGGCAGTTCATGGAGCCATCGGGCCTGTTGGTAATCGTCGCCCCGCTGGTGTTCCCGATTGCGATGGAACTGGGGATTGATCCAATCCATCTGGGCATCATCATGGTGGTGAATATGGAAATCGGCATGATCACCCCGCCTGTCGGGTTGAACCTGTTCGTGACCTCGGGGGTTGCGGGCATGCCGATGATGCGGGTGGTCAAGGCGGCGCTGCCGTTTCTGGCCGTGTTGTTCGTGTTCCTGATTATGATCACCTATATCCCGTGGCTGTCGACCGCTATTCCCAATGCGGTGATGGGACCGGAAGTAATTACCAAGTAAACGTAGGGTAAATGTGTGAAAAAGCCGCCAAGGGAAACCTCGGCGGCTTTTTTGTGTCTTGCGTCGGTTTGGATCAGGCTGTTTCAAGCGCCGTGATGATGCCAGTGAAATCGGCCGCCTTTAGAGATGCGCCCCCCACAAGCGCGCCATCCACATTGGACACGGCAAAGATTTCGCTTGCGTTGGTGGGTTTCACCGAGCCGCCATAAAGGATGCTGATATTGTCACCGGTTTCGGTGCCGAAACGGTCAATCAGGATCTTGCGGATGAAATCATGCACCTCGCCGATTTGTTCCAGCGTCGGAACCTTGCCGGTGCCGATGGCCCAGATCGGTTCATAGGCGGCAACCGTATTGGCGGCGGTTGCATTGTCGGGGATGGACCCCGCCAGTTGCGTGCCGATCACCTCCAGCGTCTGACCCGCGACGCGCTGCTCATCGGATTCCCCGCAGCAGATCACAGCCACCAGACCGGTCGCTGTGGCGGTTGTGGCTTTGGCGCGGATGTCGGCATCGGTTTCGTTGTGGTCCTGACGGCGTTCGGAGTGGCCGACAATAACGTGGCTGGCACCGGCATCGACCAGCATACCGGCGGCAATATCGCCGGTGTGGGCGCCCGAGGGTTCGGCGTGGCAATCCTGCCCGCCGGTGTGGATCGGCCCGTCGCCAACCCGTGCGGCCATGGCCGAAACCAATGTGGCAGGCGGGCACAGCAGAATTTCGCATTTCGGGGCAGGGTGGGCGGCCAGCAGCGCGTCGACCTCGGCCAGTGACGCGGTGGTGCCGTTCATTTTCCAGTTTCCGGCGGCAAGTTTTTTACGCATGATCAATATCCCTTTGTTGGTTGGGTAATTGATGCCCTATATCGGCGCAGGATGGCAAGGCGTTAGCGGTAACTGCGGCAAGTGAGCGCGTTTGGATTACAGGGCGTCCAGCGCCTTTTGCCCCCAGATCAGCACCGCGTCAGGATCGTAATTGGCAGTGTCGGGCAGGGTCCAATAGGCCATTTTATCGCCGGTATCCGCCCCGAACTGCCGCCCGCCAGCGGCAGCTATTTCATCGGCAAAGGCGCCCTTGGCCTTTAGATACAGGGTGCCTTCGCGGTCCAGCATGGCGAATATGGTGCCATCGCAATAGATCGACAAACCGCCCATCATTTTGCGCGTGGTGATCTGGCCCAGCGGGTCAAACATATCGTGGACAAAGGTGATGTCGGTGTCGCTGACGCTCATTTTGCGGCGGTCAGGTTCTCGTCGAATTTGATGGATTCGCCGCAGCCGCAGGCCTCGGTCACATTGGGGTTGCGGAATTTGAAGCCGCTTTCCAGCAAGGAGACCTCATAGTCGATTTCAGTGCCGAACAGGAACATTTGCGCCATCGGGGCAATCATCACCCGCGCGCCGTCCTGCTCCACCACTTCGTCCATCGGATCAACCTCGTCCACATAGTCCATGGTGTATTCCATCCCCGCACAGCCGCCTTTCTTGACGCCGATGCGCAGGCCCTGATGGCCCTTTTGGGCCATCAGTTTTGCAATTTGCTTTGCCGCAGCCGGGGTCATGGTGACCGCTTGTTTGCCGGGAATACCGAACATGTGGTTCTCCTGTTTTACATGAAGCCCAGTTCAAGGCGGGCCTCGTCGGACATCATTTCCATACCCCACTGCGGTTCCCACACCAGTTCGACATTCACCGATTTGACGCCGGCCAGTGGCGAAATTGCATCGGCAATCCAGCCAGGCATTTCACCGGCGACAGGGCAGCCCGGCGCGGTCAGCGACATATAGATCTGCACATCGCCCTCGTCTGAAATCTCGATCGTATAGACAAGGCCCAGATCATAGATGTTCACCGGCACCTCGGGGTCATAGACCGAGCGGCAAGCCTCGACGATGGTGTCATACAGCGGATG
>WGBJ01000094.1 GCA_015494385.1 Marinosulfonomonas sp. | reverse complement strand
TCTATCGAAAACAAAAGGCCGCACCGGTGATTTTCGTGATGGTGTCGCTGGGGGTGATGTTCATCCTGAACGGTCTGGTTCGCTTTATCATCGGGCCGGGCGATCAACGCTTTGCCGATGGCGAACGCTTCATCATGACCGCGCGGGAATTCAAACATATGACCGGTCTGAAAGAAGGTCTGGCGCTGAAAACCACGCAAGGGATTACAGTGGTCACGGCCGTTCTGGTGGTGATCGCGCTGTTCTGGTTTCTGAACCGCACCCGCACCGGTAAATCCATGCGCGCCTTTTCCGATAACGAGGATCTGGCGCTGTTGTCGGGCATCAACCCCGAACGTGTGGTGGTCTATACCTGGATGATCGTGGCGGCCCTGATCACCATTGCCGGTGTGCTGTACGGTCTGGACAAGTCCTTTAAACCGTTCACTTATTTCCAACTACTGCTGCCGATTTTCGCCAGTGCTATTGTGGGTGGCCTTGGCAATCCGATTGGCGCGATTGCCGGCGGGTTCGTCATCGCCTTTTCGGAAATGACCATCACCTATGCGTGGAAAAAAGTACTGGTTTACCTGATGCCCGAAAGTCTGGAACCCTCTGGTTTGGTTCAGCTTTTGTCCACCGATTATAAATTTGCGGTCAGTTTTGTGATCCTGATCATTGTGTTGCTGTTCCGTCCGACCGGCCTGTTCAAGGGGAAATCCGTATGAGCGATACCGTCAAAAATACCGCCCTGTTTGCCCTTGTGGCGGTTCTGATCATCTGGACCGGCTATGCCGAAAGCTGGAACCTTGCGCTGCAAATCCTGAACATGGGCCTGATCAGCGCGATCATGGCGCTGGGGGTGAACCTGCAATGGGGGTTTGCCGGATTGTTCAACGTCGGCGTCATGGGTTTTGTCGCGGTTGGTGGTCTGGCCGCTGTGCTGTTTTCAATGCCGCCAGTCACCGAGGCCTTCTGGGCCGGTGGCCCGCGCGCGTTGGGATCACTGTTTGTCGGGGCAGGGATGATCGTTGCTGCTGTGATGGTGATGAAGAAAATGCCCGCGTCACGCAAACGAAACCTGTTGGTCGTGGCAATCCTGGTTGGCGGGTTCTTCCTGTTCCGCGCGCTGTTTGATCCTGCAGTCGAAGCGATCGAAGCTGTTAATCCGGCCTCGGCGGGGTATATGGGCGGCCTGGGTCTGCCGGTTATTCTGGCCTGGCCATTGGGCGGTGTTCTGGCCGCTGGCGTGGCCTGGGTGATCGGTAAAACCGCACTGGGTTTGCGCAGCGACTATCTGGCGATTGCCACGCTGGGGATTGCGGAAATCATCATCGCGGTGATGAAGAACGAGGACTGGCTGGCCCGTGGCGTGAAAAACGTCACCGGCATTCCACGCCCCTTTATCACCCCGCGCGAGATTGATTTGCAAAAAGATCCGGGGTTTGTGGAAACCGTTACAAATCTGGGTCTTGATCCGGTCACCGCCTCGTCGCTCTATGTCAAGCTCAGCTATACTTTGCTGTTTTCCGTGGTGCTGATCATCCTGTTCATTCTGGCCCAACGCGCCCTCAAAAGCCCGTGGGGACGCATGATGCGCGCCATTCGCGATAATGAAGTTGCCGCAATGGCGATGGGCAAGAACGTTACCAAACGCCACTTGCAGATTTTCGTTCTGGGATCGGCGATTTGCGGTCTTGCGGGCGCAATGATGACCACGCTGGACGGGCAGTTGACGCCGGGCACCTATCAGCCGCTGCGCTTTACCTTCCTGATCTGGGTGATGGTGATTGTCGGCGGGTCCGGCAGCAATCTGGGCGCGATTCTGGGTGGGTTCCTGATCTATTTCTTCTGGATTCGGGTGGAACAATGGGGACCGGACCTGATGTATTTCATTACATCCGGCATGGCCGATGACAGCCCGCTGAAAATGCACCTGATCGACAGTGCCGCACACATGCGCCTGCTGACGATGGGGCTGATTTTGCTGCTGGTCTTGCGGTTCAGCCCGCGCGGATTGATACCCGAAAAATAGCAAACCCCGCTGTTTGCGACAGTGCTGATACAAAGCTCATAAATATTTGAACTTTGTATCAGCCAAAGGAATTGAACCGTTTTGCGCGCTGCCCTAACCTTCCTGTAATAGGAATGTTGCAGGAGCGATAAGATGAACGTAGGACAAGCCGCAGAACAGGCCGGATTGCCGGTGAAAACGGTTCGCTATTATGCCGACATCGGGCTGGTCGAGCCAATGGGCCGCTCGGACGCCGGTTACCGGCTTTATGGTGAAGGCGAAGTCAGCAAACTGACCTTTATCCGCCGCGCGCGGGCCTTTGATTTTTCCGTCAAGGATTGCCGCGAGTTGTTAGGGTTGTACGAGGACAAGACCCGAACCAGCAAGGATGTGAAAAAGATCGCCCTGAAACGGCTGGCGGAAATCGACGAAAAACTGTCCGAACTGCAAAAACTGCGTGACGAACTGGCCCGTGTGGCGCATGAATGTCATGGTGACAATCGCCCCGATTGTCCAATCCTCGACAGTTTTTCCAGCTAGGACACTCCATGACCGATACCCCTCGCAGCATCGTGCGCCGCACCCCGTGGCCCGATACCGTTTCGCGTGCAGTGGGCACGCCGTTGCAGCCGTCAGTGGTTTATGCCTCGGAAAGCCCGGACCAGCTGGATGCGCAATATGAGGGGGGGCAGGGCTATACCTATGCCCGCGAAGGCCATCCGAACGCCACCGTGCTGGCACAGAAAATCGACGGGTTGGAAGGGGCAACAGACGGCATCATCACCGGTTCCGGCATGGCGGCGATTTCGGCAGGCCTGATTGGGGCGCTGAAAGCGGGGGATCATGTGGTGGCCGCGGATCAGCTCTATGGCCGCAGCCTGCGCCTGCTGACACAGGATTTGCCGCGACTGGGGATCACGGCGGATTTTGCCGATCCCACGGATATCAAAGCCTTTTCTGCCGCCATCCGCCCTGAAACCCGTCTGATCCTGATCGAGGTGGTCTCGAACCCCACCCTGCGTGTGGCCGATCTGGAGGGGATCGCCCGTGTTGCCAAAGAACGCGGTATTCTGCTGATGGTGGACAACACCTTCACCACCCCGCGTGGCCTGCGGCCCTTTGAATATGGCGCCGATATTGTGGTGCATTCGGTGACAAAAATTCTGGCGGGCCATTCGGATGTGACGCTGGGCTATGTTGCCGCCCGCGATGAAACCTTGCGTGAATCTATTCGTCAGGCGGTGGTGACATGGGGCATGACCCCCAGCCCGTTTGATTGCTGGCTGGCCGAACGCGGGCTGTATTCGTTCGAATTGCGCTATGATCGCGCCGAACAAAACGCCGCCGCACTGGCCGATCATCTGGGCAGGCTTTCGGGGGTGAAACAGGTGCTTTATCCGACCCATGCGGACCATCCAGACCACAACCGCGCCGGCACTTTGCTGAACGGGCGGGGCGGGCATATGGTTAGCTTTGAGTTGCACGGCGGGCGTGACGCCGCCAACGCCCTGACCCGCGCGGCCCCGAACATCGCCTTTGCCCCGACATTGGGCGACATCGGCACAACCCTGTCGCATCCCGCGTCGTCCTCGCACAGGGCTTTGACGGAACAAGACCGTGAAAAACTGGGGATTTCAGAAGGGTTCTTTCGGATATCTGTCGGGATCGAGGACATAGACCTGCTGAAAGAGGAATTCGAAGCCGCGATCAAGGCCGCTGATACCGTTTAGAGTGTGTCGCACTTGATCAGATTCGAGCATTCTCCGACCCGACCGAGGCAGCGTTCGCGCAAGCGAATGCGTTCGGTCGGGACGGTGAATTCGACTTGGTGCGACATGCTCTAGAGTGTGCGCATCTTGGGGCCCGGGCGAACCTCGATAATATCGAAATCAAGGGAGGGAAATTCGACTTTCACTTCCCGGGTGATGATTTCCGGGTTCGGAAAAGGGGGCGCAAGGGCACGAATGCGTCCCGGGAATTCGAAAAAGTCCAGCACAGCGACAATATCAAGCACATCGAAATTCTCGGCCAGCAGGGGGCAAAGAATGATATCCGGTTGTAGTTCGGCCAACAAAACGGCCGTCAATTCAGAAAACGCACAAAACCGAGTTTGTGCGATTTTTGGAAGATCGCGACCTGACGCTATCCATTGGTCAATATCGCCTACTACAAGTATCAACAGTTTATTGTTGATCTTGGTCATCCCGTGTCCATCCCATTCTGTTCAGCATTGAGTGTATTGATGCCGATTGGTTAACAATGTACAAAAGTTAATGACAATTGCTAGCCGCAAATACCGCTTTGGTTGTTTATTTTTGTTTGGACTGTTGCAATCTTACTGTGTCTCCACGAGACCTTAATATAAAGCGAAAGAAAACACATGGATTGGGCAATATTCTTATGGTGAACAAAAAGTCCAAAAGCTTTCTTTCCGCAATTCCGATGCCCCTCGTTGTGGTTGGCGGGCGCGGCCGGATTGAATTCGCCAATGCCCCTGCAATCGAGATGTTTGGCGCAAACCTTGAAGGGAAACATTTTACAACCGTTTTGCGGCAACCTGCGTTGCTGGATGCAATCGAAGGGGCCATTCAGGGGCAAAAAACCTGTAAGTCCCGATATCAAAACACAATTGGCGACAGTGTTACCCTTTATGATGTGACCTGTTCCCCCGTTTCCGGCCGCAAAAATACACCTGCAATCCTGATCAGTTTTGAAGATGTTTCTCCGGTGCTGGAGGCCGGTCAGATGCGCAGTGATTTTGTCGCCAATGTCAGCCATGAACTGCGCAGCCCGTTGACATCCCTGATCGGATTTATCGAAACGCTGCGTGGTCCGGCAAAAGATGACCCACAGGCCGGCGCCAGATTTCTGGAACTGATGGAGCGCGAAACCAAAAGAATGGCGCGTCTGGTAGGAGATTTGCTAACACTATCCAAGGTTGAATCCGAAGAGCGTGTTCGTCCAAGCGAAAAGGTCGATATTTTATCGGTTCTCAATCTGTCACGGCAGGTGTTGCATCCGGTGGCGCAGGATCGAAATGTTACAGTCACAATCAACGCGCCGGAAGATGCGAAACAAATGGTAAAAGGGGATGCCGACCAGCTCCAGCAGGTTTTTACCAATCTTGTTGAAAACGCAATCAAATACGGGGCGGCGGACGGGGTGATCACGATTGATGTGACCCGCACCGACCGGGAACCCAGTCTGCGCGGACCGGCTGTGCGCATTCGTGTTACGGATCAGGGGGACGGGATTGGCCAAATCCATCTGCCGCGGTTGACCGAGCGATTTTACCGCATAGATAGCCATCGCTCGCGCGAAATGGGCGGAACCGGACTGGGGCTGGCGATTGTAAAACATATCGTCAACCGGCATCGTGGCCGGTTGAAAATCACCAGCATAAAAGGGCAGGGCAGCACATTTACGGTGATTTTACCCGCCGCATAAGGCCATTGTCATAAAGCTGTTACAGAAGTTTCACATAAGCTTTGTCAGAAGGCCCTAGGTTCGAATCGTGGCCGCTGATGGCCCGTTTGCGAAATTCTGATACGGAGTTTGAATAATGTCCTTTGCCATTCGCCTGATCCCCCTTGCCGTTGCCACCCTTGCCGCCACAACCGCCAGTGCGCGGGATCAGGTGCAGGTTGCTGGTTCCAGCACGGTTTTGCCCTATGCCGCCATCGTCGCCGAAGCCTTTGGCGAAAGTTTTGACTATCCCACACCTGTTGTTGAGTCGGGTGGCTCCTCGGCCGGTTTGAAAAAGTTTTGCGAAGGGGTGGGCGAAGGCACGATCGACATCGCCAATGCTTCGCGTGCAATCAAGGAAAAGGAAATCGCCCGCTGCGCCGAAAATGGTGTGACGGATATTATCGAGGTGCGGATCGGTTATGACGGCATCGTTTTTGCCAGCGATATTGACGGTAACAGCTTTGCCTTTACGCCTGCCGACTGGTTCAACGCCCTGTCCGACAAGGTGCTGGTCGATGGCCAGATGGTTGCCAATCCGAACAAAAACTGGGCGCAGGTCAACGCGGATCTGCCGGACCAGCCGATCCAGACTTTCATCCCCGGAACCAAGCACGGCACCCGCGAGGTGTTCGAGGACAAGGTTATTCTGGCCGGTTGCGAAGAAACAGGCGCCTTTGATCTGCTGAAAGAGGCCGCGGGTGGCGATAAAAAGGCCGCCGAAAAGGCCTGTATCGCCCTGCGCACCGACGGGTTGGCCGTGGATATTGACGGTGACTACACCGAGACACTGGCGCGGATTTCCTCGAACAAGGATGCCATCGGCGTGTTCGGGCTGGCGTTTTACGAAAACAATACCGACAAATTGCAGGTGGCGACCATGTCGGGGGTGGAACCTTCGACGGAAACCATTGCCTCGGGCGAATACCCCGTGTCCCGCCCGCTGTATTTCTACATCAAGAAGGCCCATATCGGCGTGATCCCCGGTCTGAAGGAATATGCCGAATTCTTCGTTGCCGATGAAATCGCAGGCGAGGATGGGCCACTTGCCGAATACGGTCTGGTGTCCGATCCCGAACTGGCCGAGACACAGGCGATTGTCGCTGACGAAGTCACCATGAAATAAGCCGATCGTGGCGGGCTGCTTTTCGGTGGCCCGCCGCGCCCTGTGACCGAACAACGGATGCCATAAATGAGCGCATTTTCAATCCTGATCCTTCTGTTTGCCCTTGCCGCCATCGGCTATGTTCTGGGGCGGGGCAGGGCGATGAAGTCGGCCGGCGGAAGTATCCGCGCCCTGCATTCCCTGCCGCATTATTACGGCTGGAATGTCGCCCTGTTTACCCTTGTTCCCGCGCTGGCCCTGCTGGCGCTTTGGCTTGTGGTGCAACCGGCGTGGATTGACGCTCAGGTCGCCAAAACCCTGCCGCAAGGGGCGCTGGATGACGGGGCCTATTCGTTGATGATAAGCGACGTGCGCCGTTTGGCAGACGGGCTGGACAGGGCTGTGGCCAAGGGCGCGATTGCGCCGGATGTGGCCAACAACATCAGCGGGGATATTCGTGCGCAACTGGGGGCCGCCGGTGTGGCGCTGGGGGCCGAGGTCAAGCCGGAAGTCCTGATTGCCGCGCAGGAAATGCGCAGGCTGGGGCAGGTCGGGGACATGTGGCGCAGTATTGCTGTGGTGGCTCTGGCGGTGCTGGGGCTGTTGTTTGGCCTGCGGATGATCAACCGCGATTTTCGCGCCCGTAATACGGTGGAGCGCGCCGTTCTGGCACTGCTGATCGGCGCGGCCTTGATCGCCATTCTGACCACCCTTGGCATTGTCCTTTCGATGCTGTTTGAAACCCGCCATTTCTTTGCCCAATACCCGGCGTTCGATTTCTTTTTCAGCACCAAATGGGCGCCGAATTTTCGCGGTGGCAGCGATCTGGGCATCCTGCCGCTGCTGTGGGGCACGCTTTATATCAGTTTCATCGCGCTGCTGGTCGCCGTGCCGATCGGCCTGTTCGCCGCCATCTATATGTCGGAATACGCCGGACCCAAGGCCCGCACCTTTATCAAACCGCTGATCGAGGTTCTGGCCGGCATCCCGACCATTGTTTACGGGCTGTTCGCCCTGCTGACCGTTGGCCCGTTGCTGCGGGACTATTTCGCACAACCGATGGGGCTGGGCGAAAGCGCGTCATCCGTAATGACCGCCGGTCTGGTGATGGGGGTGATGTTGATCCCGTTCGTGTCCTCGCTATCGGATGACATCATCAACGCGGTGCCACAGGCGATGCGGGACGGGTCACTGGCGCTGGGGTCGACCCATTCGGAAACCATCCGCAAGGTGGTTCTGCCTGCTGCATTGCCCGGCGTTGTCGGGGCGATCCTGCTGGCGGCATCTCGTGCGATTGGCGAAACCATGATCGTGGTGATGGGGGCAGGGGCCGCGGCCAAGATGGGTCTGAATCCGTTCGAGGCGATGACAACCGTCACCGTGAAAATCGTTAGCCAGCTAACGGGTGATACCGACTTTGCCGCGCCCGAAACGTTGGTGGCCTTTGCGCTGGGGCTGACGTTGTTTGTGATCACCCTTGGCCTGAATGTGATCGCGCTGGTCATTGTGCGCAAATATCGGGAGCAATACGAATGAGCCGTCCCAAAACATCGCTATATACCACCAGCGCCCGCACCAAGAAACGCAACGCGGCTGAACGCCGGTTTCACGCCTATGGCCTGTTTGCCGTAGGGCTGGCGATGGCCGCGCTGGCGATGCTGCTGACCTCGATCTTTTCCAGCGGTTCGGGGGCGTTCCAGCAGACCTATATCACGCTGGATGTCGAATTGCCCGAGGCCAAGCTGGACAAATCCGGCACCCGCGATATGGCGGTGATGAAGAAGGTTTCGACCTTTGGCTATGCGCCGCTGATCACCAAGGCATTGAT
>WGBJ01000093.1 GCA_015494385.1 Marinosulfonomonas sp. | reverse complement strand
TTGTTAAGGGTTAGAGCAAAATGCGCAGAAGGCCAATGAAAAAGCAAGAACAAAGGCGGAACAATGCCGAGGAATGGTATTCCATACTACCTTTACCTTGGGTAATCTGTTTACCATCGGGTCAAAGATCAAATTCACAGTGGAATCACACCATGCTCAAACATATTTTCGCCGCCCTGCTTTGCCTTCTTCCCTTTTTCGCCCAGGCACAGGAAAATCCCCGCGCCATTCTGGTGCTGGATGCGTCCGGTTCAATGTGGGGACAGATTGACGGCACCGCGAAAATTACCATTGCGCAGGATGTGATCGGTGAACTGCTGGCCACCCTGCCCGAGGATCAGGAACTTGGGCTGACGGTTTACGGCCACCGCCGCAAGGGCGACTGCAGCGATATCGAAACCGTGATCCAGCCCGGTACCGGCACTAGAGACGCCATCGCCGCCGCCGTGAACACGATCAAGCCCAAAGGCAAAACACCCCTGTCCGCGGCGGTTATTCAGGCCGCCGAAGCCCTGAAATATACCGAGGAAAAGGCCACCGTCATTCTGGTCTCGGACGGGCGCGAAACCTGTGAATTGAACCCCTGCGAAGTGGGTCGCAAGCTGGAAGAAGCGGGCGTTGATTTCACAGCACATGTGATCGGTTTCGACATTTCCAACCCGCAGGACAAGGCCGAATTGCAATGCCTTGCCGAAGAAACCGGCGGCACATTCCGCACCGCCAGCAACGCGGCAGAACTGGCCGATGCGTTGCAGGTTGTGGCCGAGCCCGAGCCAATCGGTGTCGGCTTTGGCGTGGTGGAAACAGGCAGCGGCAAATTCATTCAGGACCCGCTGATCTGGACCCTGACCTATGAGGGGCAGACCATCATCGACATGCAGCCGCATGAAAACAAATTCGCAATGGAATTCCTGCCGGGCAAAGGCCACGTTGAGGTTATGCGCCCCGAGGACGAAGCCTTTGCCGAAATGGACTTTACCGTCGTGGACGCAACCCAGAAAGTCTATCTGGAACTGCCCAAACTGCTGCCGCAAGCCTCGATCGATGCCCCGGAAAAAGCCCCCGCCGGTAGCGAAATCACTGTCAACTGGACCGGCCCCAACAAGGCCAGCGATGTGATCGTGATGGCCAACCCGACGGATGGTGTCGCCGAAGGCGTTGCCAATCTGTTCAACTATTTCTATGTCGACCAGAACGCCAACAACACCGCACAAATGCGCGTTCCAACCATCCCCGGACTTTACGAATTGCGCTATCAGAACTCGACCGGTCATGGCGACATTCTGGCCCGCAAGACAATCGAGATTACCGAATTTGCCTTTGACATCTCTGCGCCGGACAAGGTTTCGCTCGGGTCCGAGTTCGAAGTGGAATGGAAAACGCCCACCAACAAAGGCTATATTATCTCTCTGGCCAATCCGGACGACAGTTCGGACGATCACATCAGCTATCGCTATGCCGACCAATACCCTGACTCCAAAGCCACAATGACCGCCCCGACCAAACCGGGCACCTATGAAGTGCGGGTTCAGGACGACCTTGTGCATGCCAATATTCTGGCCCGTCACAGCATCGTGGTACACGAGGTCAAAGCCACCCTTTCGGCGCCTGAAAAGGTCGAAGTCGGGGAAACCTTCCAGGTGGTCTGGAAAGGCCCCAACAAACAGGTCAGCGGCGGGGGCGATTTTATCGCCATCTCCAAAATCGGCAGCGAAGCAAACTCCGAGCTGAGCTACGTCTATACAAGAGACAGTGAAAACAACACCGTAGAGCTTTTTGCGCCTGTCCGCCCCGGCACCTACGAGCTGCGGTATGTTCTGAATGGCAATCCCAATCGTATCCTGGCCAAACAGGAACTGGAGGTCACCCCTGTTACCGCCACGGTCAGCTTTGAAAGCCCTGCGACGGCCGGCGGCACACTGGATGTGACATGGCAAGGCCCCAACCGCCATATCAGTGGCGGCGGCGATTTCATTGCCCTAGCCAAACCCGGCAGCAAAGTGAACGAGGAAATCACCTACGCCTATACCAACGATAGCGAAGGCAATGTTGCCACACTCGAAGTGCCCACCACACCCGGTACTTATGAAATCCGCTACGTTCTAAACGGCCGCGAATACATTATTCTCGACACGAAAGAGGTGCAGGTGGTACCGGTCATGGCCACGCTGGAATTCACCAGCCCTGCCTCCGCCGGCGGCATACTGGCCGTCACATGGGATGGCCCCGGTGGCGATGATTATGTTGCCATCGCCCAACCCGGCATGAAGGTAAATGAAGAAGTCACATATGCCTATCTAAGCAGCAGTGAAGGCAATGTGGTTGATATCGACATCCCCACAACCCCCGGCGTCTATGAGGTTCGCTATATCCAGAAAGGCACCGAGAAGAAAATCCTTGCCACCGAGGAACTGGTGGTCGAACCGGTCACGGCCTCGCTGGAATTTGACAGCCCTGCCCCTGCCGGCAGCAAGTTGGAAATCACTTGGGACGGGCCAAGCCGCGAGGATTATATCTATATCGTCGAGCCCGGCATGAAGGTCGGCGAGCGGGTTGACTATGCCTATCTTGGCAATAGTGACGGCAATGTCGCCACAATCAAACTGCCGACGACCCCCGGCACCTATGAGGTGCGCTATATTCAGGACGGCAAGCCAAGGAAAATCCTAGCCGCTGAGGAACTGGTGATCGAGCCGGTCACGGCCTCTCTGGAATTTGCCAACCCCGCCCCTGCGGGTGGCGAGATGGAAGTCACATGGGAGGGGCCAAGCCGCGAGGATTATATCTATCTCGTGCAGCCCGGCATGAAGGTGGGGGAACGGATCGACTATGCCTATCTTGGCAATAGTGACGGCAATGTCGCCACAATCGATTTGCCCAAAGTCCCCGGAACCTATGAGCTGCGCTATATCCAAAGCGGCCAGCCAAAGAAAATCCTTGCTGCCATGCCCGTGAATGTGGTGCCGATGACCGCCAGCCTTAAGGCCCCCGATACCGCCACCCGTGGTGATACGGTTCAGGTCACATGGGAAGGTCCGGCCCACCGCCGCGACACCATCATCATCGCCAAGCCGGGATCGGACAGCGCCGAGGCCTTTGCCAGCGTCGCCGGTGGCTCGCCTGCCTCGCTCTATGCGCCGATGGTCGCGGGGGATTACGAGATCCGCTATATCTATGGCCCGCGGGACAAGGTGCTGGCCACGATCCCGCTGAAGGTCGAGTAGAGGAACAAAACAAGGGGCGATGTTATAATTGCCCCTTGTTATATTCCGTTTACTGAATATATATAGCGGCCAACAGCAATTCCATTCCAAAACGGGACAGGACCACACATGTTTAACCTTTTCAACCGCGCCGCCGGGCCGCAGCTTTCGATGACCGATGCGATTCAGCAGGTGGCTGACGGGGAAATGATCCTGGTCGATGTGCGCGACGCAAACGAGTTGGCCCAGACCGGCAAAGCCGAAGGCGCGATCCACCTGCCGCTGATTTCCTTCCAGATGAAAACCGATCCGCGCAGCCCCGAAGTGCTGCCGGAACTGGATGTGAACAAACCTGTCGGTGTCTATTGTGCCACCGGTGCCCGTTCGGGCATGGCTGTGCGCGCCCTGCAACAGATGGGCTATCAGACCGTGCATAATCTGGGTGGTCTGGGCAACTGGGCCAACGCAGGCGGCAAAATCGTTCGCGCCTGATCGCACAGCGCCCAAAATTCTTTAAAAGAATTTTACCAAGGATTTTTCAAAAACCCTTGGCGCCCCCCTACATGTGGATCACACGCCCATAGGCATCCAGCACGCTTTCGTGCATCATTTCGCTTAGCGTCGGATGCGGGAATACCGTGTGCATCAGGTCTTCTTCGGTGGTTTCCAACTGCCGTCCGATCACATAGCCCTGAATCAGTTCCGTCACCTCGGCCCCGATCATATGTGCGCCCAGCAATTCGCCGGTTTTCGCGTCAAATACGGTTTTCACCATCCCCTCGGCCTCGCCCAAAGCAATCGCCTTGCCGTTGCCGATATAGGGGAACCGCCCGACCTTGATGTCATAGCCCAATTCCTTGGCCTTGGCCTCGGTATAGCCCACGGATGCCACCTGCGGTGTGCAATAGGTACAACCGGCAATGCTTTCGGGGCGCACGGGGTGCGGTTTTTGTCCGGCAATCAGTTCCGCCACCATCACGCCTTCGTGGCTGGCCTTATGCGCCAACCAAGGCGGCGCGGCGATGTCGCCAATCGCGAACAGGCCATCCACACCGGTGCGGCAATATTCATCCACCACCACATGGCTTCGGTCCAGTTTCACACCCAGTGCTTCCAGCCCCAGACCTTCGACATTGCCGACAATCCCGACCGCCGAAATCACCGTGTCAAACTCCTGCTTTTCAACCTTGCCGCCAACCTCGATATGCGCTGTCACCTTGCCCTTGGCCCGATCCAGCTTTTTCACCATGGCTTTTTCCATGATCTTCATACCCTGTTTCACAAACTGCTTTTTGGCGAATTTGGAAATCTCGACGTCTTCGACCGGCAGCACGCGGTCCATCACCTCGACCACGGTCGTTTCGGCACCCAAAGTGTTGTAGAAACTGGCAAATTCGATACCAAT
This sequence comes from Marinosulfonomonas sp., assembly GCA_015494385.1. Taxonomy (GTDB): domain Bacteria; phylum Pseudomonadota; class Alphaproteobacteria; order Rhodobacterales; family Rhodobacteraceae; genus Profundibacter. The sequence goes on along the minus strand of WGBJ01000093.1, from coordinate 10,013 downwards.
CGCACCCGAACCGATCACCAGCAGCTTTTTGGGCATATGCGGCGGGTTCAATGCGTGTTTATAGGTCCAGACCTGCGCACCGTCAGCCTCCAGCCCCGGCAATTCGCGTGCCCGCGCACCAGTGGCCAGAATGATGCTTTTCGCGGCCAGTTCCTGCACACCCTTGTCGGTTTTCACCGAAACGCGACCCTTGGCCGGCAGGGTGGCACTGCCCATCACCACGGTGATTTTGTTCTTTTTCATCAGATGCCCGATGCCGGACGACAACTGCCCCGCCACGTCGCGCGACCGTTTCACCACCGCCTTCAGGTCAAAACCGGCCTTTTGTGCCGACAGCCCGAATTCACCGGCCCGCTGCATCAGGTGATAAACCTCGCTCGAGCGCAACAGCGCCTTGGTGGGGATACAGCCCCAGTTCAGGCAAATACCGCCCAGATGTTCACGTTCGACAATGGCCACCTTTTGGCCCAGCTGCGCCGCCCGAATGGCCGCGACATAGCCCCCCGGCCCTGCGCCGACAACAATCACATCATAGGTTTGGGATTTCGTATTTGCGGGCATCTGCATCTCTCCGGCTGATAAACTAGTTTGATATTAAACTATCCAGAACACAGCATCAATGCACAGCCGTATCAACCGCCTAAAAAGCGCCCAACCCATTGCAATCAAAGGATATTAATCAGGCCTGAACCGCCTGGACCACAGCGCCATAGCCACCCTGATCCAGAAATGCGACCTCGGGGGCTGTATCGCGACGCTCCAATGCCTCGTTGCGATAGGGGAATCGACCGAAGCGGCGGATCACCTCGCGGTGCGCCTTGGCGTGTAGCAGGTTGGATTCACCACTGTCCGGCATCCGCGTTTTCATCAGGCGCACACAGCGTTCCTGATCGGCCAGACATTCGGAGTGCATCAGGGGCAGATAAAAGAACTGCCGCACAGGTTCATCCACCTTCATATCCCACTTGCAATCAATCGCCTTTTTCGCCGCACAGCGGGCCATTTTATCGGTGGCAAAGGCCTGCCCAGACCCACGAAACATATTGCGCGGAAACTGGTCCAGCAGGATCAGATAGGCCAGCAATGTTGCAGGGCGCAGCTTCCATTCGGCATAGGCGCCATCGCGGGCCTCTTCCCATGCCCCCTGAAACCGGTCGCGGATTTTGGCGTCCAGCGCCTCGTCCACAAGGAACCAACCCTTCGGTCCGACTTCGTTCAGCCAGAAATCCGTTACGTCATTGGGGTTAAGCATAGGGACACTCCTACTAACAAATGCTTACCTGATGAATCGACCGTTACAAAAGTTTCACAGTTTGGCAACATTCTTTTTCATTCTTGCGCGGAATTGTTGCTTTCTTCCTCCAATGCGCTTTCGATGAACACTTCCTGCGCCAGTTCCACCGCCACAGGCGAGGCCGTCGGCAACACCGGTGAATAGCTGCCCGTGTCCTCGACGGCGGGGGCGGCGCGCTGTGTCGTCCGGTAGGCCCCGTATAGTGCCAGCGACACCAGCAGGCCGGCCAGAAACAGGAAAAACCCCCCCGGCCCCACCAGCCCCATCAACCAGCCGGTGATCAGCGGGCCGGTGATCGCGCCCAGCCCGTTGATAAACACCAGTCCGCCGGCGGCGGCGGCCATGTCGTCGTGCTCCAGAAAATCATTGGTATAGGCGATCAGCAACGCATAGAGCGGATTGGCCATGCCGCCGACGATAAAGGAGGCCGCCAGCAACAGGGTGAACTGGTTCTGGAACAGAAATCCCAGCACCGCCGCCACCCCGCCGATGGTGGAAATCACAATGATCAGCATCCGGCGGTCCATCCGGTCGGAAAACCAGCCAATCGGGAACTGCCACAGCAACGCGCCAATGGTCATGGCCGAAACGAACATCGAAATCTGCCCCAGTGTGAACCCCGCCAGGGATCCGTAAACCGAGGCCATGCCGAATTGCGCCGAAAACACACCGCCCAGCATGAACATGCCAACGCAACTAAGGGGGGACAGGTGGTATAATTCCCGCAGGCTCATCGGTTTGGTGGTGTCAAAGGCCGGTGTGGGACTGATCGACAGCAGGATCGGCGCGAATGAAACCGACACCAGAACCGAGGAAATAATGAACAGGATATAGCCCGACGGATCGCCCAGCACGAACAACCCCTGCGCCGTCACCACCCCCGCCATCTGCACGATCATATAAAGCGACAGCGCCTGCCCGCGGGTTTCGTTGCTGGCCGAATGGTTTAGCCAGCTTTCCGCCGTCACATACACGCCGGAAAAGCAAAACCCGATCACCACCCGCCCCAGTGCCCAGGCCGCCGGATGGGCGATGGCCGGATACAGGATCAGCACCGCCGATATAAGCGACGCCAGCGCCGCAAACACCCGCACATGCCCGACCCGCCGGATCATCAGCGGCGCCATGCGCGAGCCACCCAGAAAGCCAAGGAAATAGGCCGACATCACCACCGACATGGTGACAGTCGAAAACCCCTCGAGGTTTCCGCGCACCCCCAGCAATGTGCCTTGCAACCCGTTGCCGATCATCAGCAACAGAATACCCAGCAGCAACGCCCACGAGCTTTTCAGCACCTGCAACATAAGACTTCTCCACGCGTTTGTCCGAAGCCGAGCGTGGCGGTTCTGAAATGGATTCGCTGTGCCCGTGGCGACGCTTTAACGTCGGGTTTCACCCTTGGGAAACAAAATCGACGAATCCCCGTAGGAAAAGAAACGATAACCGTTCCGGATTGCGTGCCGGTAAATGTCCTTGATCCGCTCTGTGCCCATCATGGCCGAAACCAGCATCATCAGGGTGGATTTGGGCAAATGGAAATTGGTCATCAAGGCATCGGCCACCCGAAACCGGTAACCGGGCCGGATGAAAATATCGGTGCTGCCACGCCACGGCTGCAACCGGCCATCCTTATCCGCCGCACTTTCGATCAACCGCAACGCCGTGGTGCCCACAGGGATCACCCGCCCGCCGCTAGCGTGGGTGGCGTTCACCTCGTCCGCCGCTTGCTGGCTGACGTGCCCCCATTCCGAGTGCATCTTGTGCTGGCTGACATCATCCACCTTGACCGGCAGAAAGGTGCCCGCGCCCACATGCAGGGTGACATGGGTGAATTCAACACCCTTTGCCGCAAGTTGCGCCAGCAGATCATCGTCGAAATGCAAAGACGCCGTGGGGGCGGCCACAGCCCCCTTGTGGCGGGCAAAAACGGTTTGGTAATCCTGCTTGTCCTGCGCATCTGCCGGACGTTTGGCGGCGATATAGGGGGGCAAGGGCATCGCGCCTGCCTCGGCCAGCGCCGCATCGAAATCATCGCCTGTCAGGTTGAACCGTAAAATCGCCGTGCCTTCGGGTTTGTCGATCAGGGTGGCGGACAGGGCATCGGAAAACACCACATCTTCGCCAACCTTCAGCTTTTTCAAAGGTTTGACCAGCGCCATCCAGTCGCCACCGGCCTGTGGCTCCAGCAGAGTCACCTCGATTTTTGCCACAACCGGCCCTTGCGCGGACTCGCGGTGGCGCAGGCCGAACAGGCGTGCCGGAATGACCTTGGTATCGTTCAGCACCAGCCGGTCGCCGGCCTGTAACACATCCGGCAGATCGGCCACCGTTTTGTCCTGCATGTCATCGCCATGCACCACCAGCATCCGCGCGGAGGTGCGCGGGCGGGCCGGACGGGTGGCGATCAGATCATCAGGCAGATCGAAATCGAAATCGGACAGTTTCATTATTGGGCAACCTTGGGCGGGGGACGTTTGAAAATTTCCCGGAACATGCCGGGGGTCAGGATCGACAGCGGGTTGACCGTGATTTTCGGATCAGACGCCTTGCCGGTCATGCGGTAGTTAAAGCCGAACAGCCCTTCCCCCTTGCGGGTGAATATCCGGCCAATGCCGTTGACGAAATAAACCGGCGAAATCACCCCCTGCATGTCCAGCGTGCTGGAGCCAAGGTTATAAAACCCGTCCATCGACACCCCCATCGAGGCCCCGACCGCGCTGCTGGACAGGATGATCACCTGCGTTGGCGTCAACCGGAACCGGGCGCGATAGTCGGTAAACAAAATGCCTTTGCCGTTCAGCTGCTCCAGCAACCCGACCCCGCTGATCGCACTCAGCAGATCGGCCATGGCCGGTGCGCCGCGTATCTTGATGGATTTGCCTTCCAGCACACCGTCATACTGCCCCTCGTATCCCTTACGGGGAACCAGCGTCAGATCCATCGTGCCCTCGCGCACCGTTTCCAGCACACCGGCGGCCCTGAACACGGCCCCCGCATCTTTGGATTTGATCCGGAACGCGCTGCCGCCTTTCGAGGGCACCACAATCCCCGAAATCGGCGCCTTGCCGTTGACCCGCGCGGTATAATCCCCGCTAAAGCCGTTGCGGCGGGTAAATGTGCCGCGAAATCCGGTCAGGGTAATGCCCTCGGACACGATCAAACGGTCCAGCGCCACAGTCAGCGTTCCCCCCGCACCGGCACCGCCCGAGCCGCCACCGCCACTGCCAAAGGCCGCCTTGCGCGTGTCCACCACACCGCCGGTCAGGCGCACCGATGGCGTGGCCCCGCGGCCCCGCCCGATCAATTCCACGGGTGCATCCAGCCAGCCCGCCAGCTTGACCCGCGAGAATTTGGCGATTTCCAAATCCCCTGCTGGCGTCATTTTCACGCTGCCAACGGCCTGCAATCCCGCCCCTTCGATCACCAGCTTGTCAATACGGGGCGGCGTGCCCAATGTGCCGACAACTTCCAGATTTCCCTTGCGGCTTTTGGGCAGGGACCAACCCAGATCGCGGATTCGCAGACCGACATTGGCCAGATCCGAAACCAGCCGGAATTTTGAATCCTCGCCGCGCCGCAGGTCGATCCCGATCTGCCCACTACCGGTCCCCGTCACGCTGCCTTTGGGCAGGCCGATACTGAATTCATCGATAAAGCGTTGCGACAGCTCGACCGTGCCTTCCACCCGCGACTGGCCTGCGAATTCCTTGCCCAGTTTCTGATGCCACGCCCCCTGCACCGGCACCTTGCCCAAAAATCCCTCGCCGGAAATCTCTACATCTTGCGGGTTGGCAACAAGGGCCAGTTCCCTTGCCGTCAGCACACGCCCCGCAACCAGTTTGTCACTGCGCACGTTGGTCAGGGTGGCGTTAACATCGTAATCCACATCCTCGACCTCGACCTTTTTGACCAGCCGCAAGTGGATTTCAGCATCCAGCGCAATCCGCCCCGTGGCCAGATCAACAGGCTGACCGGCCTTGGACATAATGTTGAACGGCTTTTGATCCAGCAGTGACATCGCCGCCTGCACCGGCCCCTGTGCCTTTAGGTAAATCACCGCAGGGGGGCCTTTGATGTTGATGTCGGGGATCTGGAACACCGTGCCCGTGGCATCCATCACCCCGCCCTCGGGCGCGGTCACATTGCCACGGTCCACCACAACTGTCAGCACATTGTCAGCAATCGTTCCGTGACCAGCGCCGTTTTCCACCACCGGCAGATGCTTCATATAACGCATATTGGCGTTCCGGAATTCAAACCCCAAACCGAACACCGGCTTTTCACCGGAATTCACCCGTATAGCCCCGTTCACATTAAAGATTTTGGCGGAATTGACGTTTTCGTCGATCCATTCGCGCGTATTTGGCACCACCTTAAGCGGCCACAGGCCAACCAGCCGTTCGGGGGTGATCGCATCCACACTGGCGTCCATTGCCAGATGCCAGCCCCCGGTATCCGCGGTGACTTTGCCTTTGACCAGATAGCTGTTGTCGCCATCCTCAAGCACAGCCTGCCCGATATCCAGCTGGAACGGGTCAATCCGCAACCGCAGGTCCGCCGCCCCGCCGGTAAAGGCCACAGGCGACTGGAACACACCGTCCGGGTCAACCGACAATTCCTGTATCCGGAATTGCCCCAACATCACCTCGGGAACGCCGTTCACCATGTCCCGAAGATATCCCTGCCCCTCGACCACCAGCCTGCCTGCGCCTGTCTTTACCGACAGTTCGTCAAACCGGATCCGCTGTGCCTTGGGATCATATCCGAAATAGGCGCGACCGGATTCAAAGGCGATGGCGCGGGTTTGTTCGTTGGGTTTCAGGGATCCGCTGCCGATTTCCAGCGTGCCGTCCATTTGCCCCAGCAACCCGTCTTCGTCGATCTTGGCCCGCATCGCCCCCGAAATCGGCGCGTCAAGCACCCCCAGCCAGGCCAATGCAGGCAACTGTGAAGCCAGATCGCGCGCGGCGACCTGTTCAACCTTGATGCCGAACCCCGCAACAGTCGAGCCTTTTTGGGTGTCGAAATTCAGCGCCACAGTTGCAGGTTGGGCAGCGCCATAATTCAGCGCAAACCCGACGCTGATCGCAACCTTTTCGGCGTCCTGCTGCAACTGCATACGCCCCTCGGTCAGCAGCCAGCCACGCCGGGCGCGCATATCGGAAAAGTTCAGAATAAGATTGGTCAGCTCCACCGTTTCGATTGTTGCCAGAACCGGCGTTTCAAACGCCTTGTCCACCCCGTCCAGCAATTGCCCCAGCGTTTTGGTTTCCGTGGCTTCGGCACCATCCCCCGCCACATCAACACCAAACCCCAGATCGAACTGGCCGTTCCTTGCCCGCTGCAAAGTCACCGAAGCCTGATTTAACCGCACATCCGTTGGCCTGACTTCCCCCTGTATCAGCGCCTTGGGGGACAGCGACGCACTGGCCGTGGCCACCTGTGCGATCACAGCCCCCTTGGCATTTCGCAGCACCAGACCCTTTACCGTGATTGTTGGCTTCAGCCCCTTTTCGAAATGCAGCCCAATCGCCTGAAACCCCACATCCCCGTCTGAAACGGCCGCGTTCAACTGGCTCAGGATTCGCGTCTGCATCCAGCCCGGCGCACGGATGGATTTTCCCGACATTGCGAAAATCACCAAACCCGCAGCGACCAGCAGAACCAGCATCTTGGCTGATCCCCACAGCCAAACCCCGACACGCCGCCGGCGACGCTTGCGTCGCTCTGCCTTGTCAGCCTTTTCATCCAAGGCTTGCGTCTCTGAGGCTTGATCTTTGCTCATCTATTTGTTTCGTGCCCTCTTGGCGGCAGGTAATTACCCTGACCGTCCCCCTACTCTTTCTATGCTGTTAAGCAGGTAAAACTGAACCACAAATTTTCAATGCTGATTGCCGAATGCCGAAAACCGCCGATTCCAGCAGGACAAGCCCCTTGGCAACGACGCAGGGTGCGTAAAATTGTCCTGAAACCGGCGATCCGGCACCGCGCCCAGATATTATCACAATTCTTTCGCAATCATGACAGCATTGGCCGGTTTTAGAGCGACTGCGAAATACATTCACGGTATTGAATGTGTAATGAGTAAGGAAACTCAACTATGAAAAAACGACTGGCGGGCCAATTTCTGGCAGCATTTGCGGCGACTCTCATTGGCGGTGCCCTGCAGGCAACAGCGCAGGAAGTGCGCATCACCAAAGACATTGCGCAGGTCGAGTATGGTTTTAACGGCAAGACATATGTCATCAGCCGCAATCAGGATCCGAATGCCCGCATTCCGGATGCCTATGCGAAAACGTCTCGTCCCTGCCCCGAATTCTGCATCCAGCCCATGATCATCCATGAAGGTGTAAATACTTATGGCGAACTGGAATTGTTGTCATTTTTGCAGGACAAGGTCGATAAAGGGCATGGTTTCCTGATCGATTCCCGCACAAGCGACTGGTATGCCAAGGGCACAATCCCCGGCGCGGTGAACCTGCCTTACAATGCTTTTGTTCCCGGACCGGACAATGTCTTTTTCGACTCGCTTATGGTCATGCTAAGCGGCAAACAGTCCGCAGACGGCAATTGGGAGTTTACCGACCCCAAAGATTTGCTGTTGTTTTGCAATGGTCCGTGGTGCGATCAATCGCCAACCGCCATCAGCAATCTGTTGGCCATCAACTACCCCGCTGAAAAGCTGCACTACTACCGCGGCGGGATGCAAAGCTGGCTTGGCAACGGCCTGACTGTCGAAATACCGAACTAGAACATCAGTCTGGCGGGGGGCGTTCTGTAGCACCTGCCGCCCGCCAGACCGACAACATATCCGGATGCGAATGCCAACGTCGCCCCGGACAGCCACCACAGCCGGAAAAAAATTCCCGTTTCCCGCTTTTGCCCCCGGATCGGCACAGACCTACAGAAATCCCCGCACAAATCGGCAGAAAACCGCCTGTTTATCATATAGATAGGAATGCGGCCCTGAGGCAGGTTCAAAATTCTTGCCCAAGAGTTATCCCTTCGTTAACAAAAGCGGGTGGGATTTGTGATGGGGACAAAATCCGCACCGTGAGACAAACATAGGGCAATAGTTTTGACTTCTCGACTGGCGACTAAAATCAATTCCATTCTGGAACGCAAATTCCCCGAGCGCCGGGTCTTTCTGCGTTCGGAAACGGATACGAAATTCCTCCGTTTGACCCCTGTAACGCAATTGCTTGGATGGGTCGGCAGTATTGCCGTATTCTCCTGGGCGATCTTTGCCACCGCAATCCTGCTGATCGACAGCATCGGGTCGGGCAATGTCCGCGAACAGGTCAAACGCGAACAAATCGCATATGAAACGCGCCTGAACGCGCTTTCGGATGAACGCGACCTGCGCGCACAAGAAGCGGAAATGGCGCACCAACGCTTTAGTGTTGCATTGGCCCAGATTTCCGAAATGCAGACCAAACTGCTGGAATCCGAAGACAGCCGCGCCGAGCTGGCCAAAGGCATCGATGTCATTCAATCCACCCTGCGGCGCACAATTTCGGAACGTGACGAAGCCCGCGCCAAGGCGCAGGCTCTGGAAGTTGCGCTAAACGGCGCCGAAGAAAACGGCACCACCGCTGCCGGCCGGATCGAAGATGCCATCGGCACACTGGATTTCATGACATCCGCGCTGGAAACCACCGCCACCGAGCGTGACCAGATCGCAGTCGATGCCCAAGAGGCCATCAACCACGCGAAGGAACTGGAATTCGAGGCCGAGCTGATGAAAGAGCGCAATGACCGCATCTTTACCCAGCTAGAAGACGCGATGACAATTTCGGTCAAGCCACTGGACAAGATGTTCGCGGCAGCCGGTCTGTCCAGCGACAGCCTGATTTCGCAAGTGCGCCGCGGCTATTCAGGTCAGGGCGGCCCGCTTATGCCGCTGTCTTTTTCCACCATGGGTCAGGAACCGGACGCCGACACGCTGCGTGCCAATAACATCCTGAACCAGCTGGACCGGCTGAACCTCTATCGTATTGCCGCACAAAAAGCGCCCTTTGCGCTGCCCGTCAAATCTGCCTTCCGTTTCACCAGCCCCTTCGGGATGCGCTGGGGCCGGATGCACAAGGGCACGGATTTTGCCGCCGCTCTAGGCACACCGATCTATGCAACAGCCGATGGCGTTGTCATTTCGGCAGGCTGGGGCCAGGGTTATGGCAAGCTGGTGAAAATTCAACATGCGTTCGGTATCGAAACCCGTTACGCCCATATGTCTAAAATTCTTGTGAAGGTCGGCCAAAGAGTCTCGCGCGGACAGCAAGTAGGTGCTATGGGTAACACCGGACGATCAACAGGCACACATCTTCACTACGAAGTACGTGTCGGCGGCAAGGCCGTAAATCCAATGACTTATATCAAGGCAGCGAAAGATGTTTTCTAAGAGCAAAATCAACGAACCCGGCCCCAAGGCGGGCACAAGCGACAAACCGGCCACTCCGGACACTGCCAAACCTGCGGGCGATTTTCAGGCCGCAGCGGCAAAACCAAAGCCGCCGGCATCTGTCCTGTCATCGGATTTGCATATCAAAGGAAATCTGAAAACAACCGGCGACATCCTGATCGAAGGTCAGGTCGAAGGCGACATCCGCGCCCACCTGCTGACTGTTGGCGAAGGCGCCACTATCAAGGGCGAAGTGATGGCCGACGATGTGGTTGTCAACGGCCGCGTAGTGGGCCGCGTGCGCGGGCTGAAGGTGCG
>WGBJ01000092.1 GCA_015494385.1 Marinosulfonomonas sp. | reverse complement strand
GTATCGTTTCATGCCGCCCACCCCCGCTGTTGCGCAAACATCCGCGCCATGGCGATGGTCGGCAGGTAGCTGTGGCTGGACAGGTGATCAGGCATCACCGAGGCGTCACAGATCGACAGCCCTTCCAATCCATGCACCGCAAAATCGGCCCCGACAACGCCGCTATCTGCGTCCTGTGACATGCGGTTGCTCCCGATCAGGTGATAGCCGGAATAAACCCCGCCACGCAAAACATCCTCGTCCGGCGCATCCACCGGATCCGGTTCAAACCCCATTTCCGCCATCAACGCGCGGGCCTGCGCCATGCCGCGCAAGGAGGTTGCCACATCCGCCGGATCGGTCAAAAACCCCGGATCAATCTGCGCGCCATCCGCTGTAACCCTCACCGACCCTTCGGATTTCGGCCAGAGCGCGTAAATCCCAAGCGACGCCTTTTGCGCCCGCTCAAACACGATGCCTTTGTCGGACACCTGCGAGCGGTCTTGCGTGAAATGCACCAGCTGGATGCGATAGGCATCGCGAAAAACATCGCCATCGGCAAAATTCGCCCCGGCCGAGGCCCCCGGCCCCCGCAGAATGCTGTCCTTGCGTCCCAGCACATATTTCACCCCTTCCCACAGCGCCCGCACCCCGCGGGTTTTCTGGTTCAGGGTGTTGTGGCCGGGGCAGGAAAATTGCAGACGCAGGTTGGCGTGGTCTTTCAGGTGCCGCCCGACATGGGGCAGATCATGCAACACGGGCAGACCCGCCGCGTGCAACATATCCGCCGCCCCGATGCCGCTGCGCATCAGCAACAGCGGCGAGGATATGGCACCGGCGCTTAACACCACTTCGCCCGCATAGATTTCGCCGCCTTCATAGGTCACGCCGGTGGCACGTTTGCCATCCATTATTATCCGTTCCACCGGTGCGCGGATGATGCGGATGTTCTGTGGTGCGGCATTGGCGCGGAAGGCTTCCAGATGGTTGTGGCGCAACCCGTATTTCGTGTTCACATGCAGCACCGAAGCGCCTGCAAATTCACCAGCAATGTCAGGATCATTCACACGTGGGGTACCCAGTTTGGCAGCGGCCGTCAGGAATTTTTCCGACAAGCCATCGGCCCAACTGTGCGGGCGCGGCGCATTTATGTCGTCATGTAAGGTGTTTAATACATTGCTATAATCAAGGTTAACGCCATCAAACACATGCCGATACCGCTCCAGCGGTCCCGCATAGGCCACATTACCATTCACCCGGGATGACCCACCCAGTCCGCGCCCGGTCAGCACCGGCAATTTGCGATTGCCAGCGGCCACTTGCGGCGCCGAATCCTGTGCGTCCACAAACCGGCGGTTGCCGATGATCTTGCCCACCATCAGCGGAATACGCTGAAACAAATGCCGCCCGTTTGGCGCCCCCTGTTCAAACAGCACCACGGCCAGCTCCTGACGCGAGGCAATCCGCGCCAGCTCCAATCCGGCAGCCCCTGCGCCAATGATGATGATATCAGCGGCGCGGGCGGACAAATTCATACCCCTGCGCCAGTAGCCAGTCGTGCTGTGCCTCGGCCATGGCCCAATCATGCGGCGTATCGATGTCAACGCCGGTGGGCATGCTCAGCGTGTGGTAACGGGCATCGGCAGGCAGGAAAGTATCGGCCTCTAGCAACGTATTCACCCGCCCCGCGTAATAGCTGCCGTCAACAAAGCGGTATTCGGTGGCCCGATCCTGCCTGCGGGCGGATTTGGGCGCGGGAATGGCAGGCACCCCTTTCGCCCCGTCCAGCACGATCAAATCTTCGGGATGTTCGCAAGGGTTGGTGCAGGACACCACAGTTTCATGCGCCTGCGTTTCCGCCACCAGCGCCGCCAGATCACCCACCAGCCGCAAGGGCGACGTGGGTTGCAGCAGCACATAGCGACTGGCCCCGAACCGTTTGCAAACGTCCAGCACCACCCCCGCCATACCGGCGTTATCATCGGCCAGATCGGCGGCGCGGTCATGTATCAGCACCTGATCGGCATAACCCACCTGAACCAGCGCGCCGATTTCCGCGTCATCCGTGGTACAAACCACCGGCGCGCCCAGATCACGGGCAATCGCCAACCCTGCGGCAAAGCTCCACTCCACCAGCGGTGCGCCGCGAAAATCCTTGGTATTCTTGCCCGGCACCCCCTTGGAGCCTTGGCGGGCAGGCACAATGACCAGCATCGCCTAACCCGTCAGCCCGTTCAGGGCCACCGCAAGTTCGGCAAATTCATCCACCGATTTGCCCAGCATCACCGGAATGGCAATCTGACGTTCCAACAACGCCAGCGTATCCAGTTGCGCCTGTGTTTTCGTGTCAAACCCCATGTGATCCCAGAACACCGAACAATGCCAGTTCATCGCGTCCGGCAGGTTTTTGGTGCCAAAGCCCATGTCGCCCAGCAACTGGATCGCATGCTCCCTGATCTGCGCATCCGCCACCTCGACGATATAGGTGTCATAGGCGGGTTCCGCCACGTCCGGCACCGCGCGTTTCTTGTAAACGCCCGAGGTAATCCCCTGATCCAGCGCCTTATACCGCTTGCCGGATTCCGCGACGATGTATTCCAGTTTCTTCAACTGCACCTTGCCGACCACCGCGTTCAATTCGCTCATCCGGTAGTTAAATCCGGCCACACCGGCCCGATCCAGCCCGCGCGGGATGTCGGGCAGGTTCATATGCCCGTGATCGTGATATTGCCGCGCGGTGACGGCCATCTTTTCATCGTTCAGAATGACCAAACCGCCCTCGCCCGTGGTGATCGCCTTGCCATAGTCGAAACTGAACACGCCCGCCGCCCCCAAAGTGCCCGCGTAACGGCCGTTGTATTTTGCACCGATCGCCTCGCAGGCGTCCTCGATTACGGGGATGTTGTGGCGGGCGGCAATGGCGAATATTTCGTCCAGCCGCGCGGGCACGCCCAGCATATGCACCGGCATGATCGCCTTGGTCTTATCGGTGATAAGCGCCTCAAGCTGTGCGGGGTCCATGTTCAATGTATCATCCGATCCGGCCACCACGGGGGTAGCGCCGCAATCAATGATTGCTTCAAAATCTGCAATGAAATTAAACCCTTGGGTGATCACTTCATCCCCAAAGCCAACCCCCAAAGATTTCAACGCCACCTTGATCGCCGCGGTGCCCGAGGACACGCACAGCGCATCATGGCAGGACAGGAATTCGCGAAAATCCGCTTCCAGCTCGCGCACATGATACCGCTTGCGTTTGGCATCAAAGCCGTGAGCAAAGAACACCCCGCCCTCGTCCATCAACGCATTGAGCGCGTCGCGTTCTTCCTGTCCGATCAACTCAAAGCCTGGCATGGTGCTGTCCCCTGTAATGCTTGGCAAATTTTTCGCACATCACAGGGGGCGCTTCAAGCGCTGTTCGGCGGGCGGGCGTTAAACCCCGTAAATGCCGCCGAATTTCGCTTCCAGATAATCCAGCAAGGGGGCCTCGGACGGGGCAAAGCCGCAGGCCTTTTCGATCAGCTCTTTGGGCCGGTACAACCCGCCGTATTGCTGTATGTTTTCCCGCAGCCATCCGGTGGCCGGTGCGGTGTTCCCCGCCGCCAGCTCCGCGTCCAGATCAGGCAGCGCGTCGCGCATCGCCTTGTTCAGGCAACCGGCGTAGACATTGCCCAAGCTATAAGTCGGGAAATAGCCAAACAACCCGACCGACCAATGCACATCCTGCAAACAGCCGTTTGACGGCTTGTACACCGCCACGCCGAAATCATCCTCGAACCGTTCGTTCCAGGCGTCCGGCAGGTCGTCCACATCCAGATTTCCGGCGATCATTGCGCGTTCCAGATCAAACCGCAGCAGGACGTGCAGGTTATAATGCACCTCGTCCGCCTCGGTGCGGATATAGCCGGAGTTTACGCGGTTAACCGTGGCGTAAAACGCATCCGCATCCGCCACCCCGAAATCGCCGAACACCTCGTTCATCTGGCCAAACAGCCAGCCGGTGAACGCCTGTCCGCGCCCGATCTGGTTTTCATAGATCCGGCTTTGGCTTTCGTGAACGCCCATGGAAACGCCCCGCCCCAGCGGGGTTAACAGATGGGCATCATCAATATTCTGCTCGTAACAGCCGTGACCCACTTCGTGGATGGTGGAATAAAAGCAGTTGAACGGATCATAGGGGTTGGTGCGGGTGGTGATGCGCACATCATGGCCGGAACCGGAGGAAAACGGATGCACCGCCTTGTCGATCCGCCCGTGGTTCATGTCATAGCCAAAGGTGATAGCCAGCTTGCGGGTCAATTCCAGTTGCAGCGCCTCGTCAAACTTCGCCTCAAGCGTTGCGGGCTGGTTCTCGGCCCCCAGCACCCGTTCGCGCAGTGCCACCAGACGCGGGCGCAGGGCGCCAAACATCGCTTCCAGCTCGGACGCTTTGGCGCCCGGCTCGTAATCATCCAGCAGCGCGTCATACAGATCGCCGCCATCGGCCAGCGCCGCCGCCTCTTCGCGCTTTAGCTTCAAAACCTGCTTTAGCGTCGGGGCAAATCCGGCGAAATCCTCGTCCGCGCGGGCCTGTGCCCAGATGCCTTGCGCCATCGAATGCAGTTTGGCCTGTTCGGTCGCCAGCCGCGCCGGTATCTTCATCGTGCGGGTATAGCCGCGCCGGATATGACGCATGTTGGCCTGCCCGACCGCATCCAGTGTGGAGTCATCAATCGCCGCCAGCCAATCGCCCACCTTCGGGTCGGTGCGCCGCGCGTGCAATACGGAGGACATCGCCGCCATTTCCTCGGCCCGCTGCCCTGCCGCGCCACGGGGCATCATGGTTTCCTGATCCCAGCCCAGCCGGCCCGAAACCTGCCCCAACGCCTGCGTGTCGCGCTCATACGCCATCAAATCATCATATGCAGCCATTGCCTTAGCCCCTTACACTCTGGGCCACAGGATAGCCCGCCAGAAAACGTGACCGCAGGATCATCACCCACAGCAGAATTGCGCCGAACTGATGGTTCAGGGCCACATGCATCTGCGCCGCCAGCATCACCGTAGTGATCCCCAGCACCACCTGCACCGATACCATCGCCAACAGCATGTTGAACGCAGCCTTTGTCTTGCGGTTGCCACAACTGCGCGAACGCCGCCAGACAACGATGGCAAAGGCCAGCACCAGATAGCCGACCAGCCGGTGAATGAACTGCACCAAGGCGGGGTTTTCAAAGAAATTGCTCCACCACGGCACATAATCAAACATCCCGTCGGGTATCACCTGCCCGCCCATCAAGGGCCAGTCGATATAGCCGCGACCAGCATCAATGCCCGCCACCAAAGCGCCCAGCAGGATTTGCAGAAAGGTCAAGTGCATCAGGCCGGTAGACATGGAAAACAGCTTGCCTTCCCTGCCACGGCGCGCCTGCATGATCTCGGCCTCGGACCGCGACAAAAGGAAGATATACCACGCCGAAAGCCCCAGAATGATGAACGCCAGGCCAAGATGAATAGCGAGCCGGTAGGATGCCACATCGACCATCCGCCCCGTCAATCCGCTGGAGACCATCCACCAGCCAATCGCGCCCTGCAATCCTCCCAGAGCCCCGAGGCCCAGCAGGCGGTTTGTCCAGCCCGCCGGTATCTTTTTGGTCAGCCAGAAAAACAGGAACCCGATGGCCCAGACCACACCGATAAACCGGCCCAACTGCCGGTGGCCCCATTCCCACCAGTAGATAGATTTGAATTCGGCCACCGTCATCTTGCTGTTTTGCAACCGGAATTCGGGGCTGGCCTGATATTTGGCAAACTCGCTGGCCCAATCCGCGTCATTCATCGGCGGAATTGCCCCAGTGACAGGTTTCCATTCGGTGATTGATAGGCCGGAATCGGTTAGCCGCGTGGCCCCGCCCACAAGAACCATCAAGGCAACCAAAGCAAAGACCAGCATCAGCCAGCCACGAATAGCCCGCCGCGCGCCCTTTGGCGCCTTGTCGATCACGCCGGTTCTGGGTGCAACCTCCTCGGGCTTTACATCCGCACCGACCTCTTCAAAAATACTGCGCTTCTTGCTCATACCGCACCCTTCCTGTTTCCCGTCAAACTACGACCGACAAAAAGCAGGGGCAAGACTAATTCCCCAGCATCTTTGTTCTACAAATATCCGCGCCGCAGGCATAGAATCTCTTATTCCCCGCGCTCTTTCCAGCGCGCCAACTGGCGCAGCATACCATGCAACGTCTGCACATCCGCCCGCGTCAGGGGCAGCCGTGCCCACATGTTACGCAGGGCCAGCTTCATCCGGTCCGCCTTGGCCTCGGGGAAAAAGAACCCCGCTGCCTGCAAACGTTCCTCGAAATGATCGCCCAGCTTCTCGATCTCCACCCCCTCGACAAATTCGGTTTTCACCATCTCCATCACCTCGGGCACGGCCTGTTCCACCTGCCGGCGCCACTCATAGGCG